>NZ_JBCGFQ010000018.1:0-101979 GCF_040984075.1 Pseudomonas sp. I2 | reverse complement strand
ACCTGGCCTTGGCCTCGGCGAAGTGGCGGGCCAGTTGCTCGCTGGCCAGTTCGACGGGGTACAGCCCGGTGGGGGTATGCCAGGTATAGGGCGGGCTGATCCGATGCTCGCCGTTCTCGTCGGTGTACTCCTCGCGCGGCGCCTCGGCCCAGCGGGCGTGGGTGAAGGTGGCGAAGTAGATCTTGTGATCGCTGAAGAAGAAGTTGCGCTGCAGCTCGAAGCCCAGCCCCTGGTGGGTGCGCACGCCCATGTGGTCGAGCACTGGCGGCGCCAGGTCGTCCAGTTGCAACTGGTCATCGACGCACACCAGTTCAAGCTTTTCGGTGGCGGCGAAGGCATGGAACTCGGCGAGCCAGGCATCGCCTAGCGTGCTGCCGGCGTGTTCCAGGACCCGCTGCAGGAAGGTGTCGCGCTGATTGCGCGTCTTGTCGCGGATCCAGGGGTTACGGCGGAACCACTCAGGGCCGACGCCATCGCGGGAGGGGATGCCCAGCAGGTGGTCGCAGCCGTCGTTGCCGTCGAGGGAGAACAGCGCGCCGGGCAGGGAGCAGGGCACGCAGAGGGTAGGGGGCACGGGTAGTGCACCGTTGCGCACGCCCTGGCGCAGCCTTTCCAGGCCGGGGGGTAAAAGGGGTTCAGACATGCGAAGGTGTGTCCTTGAGTGCGCGTTGGTGAGCGGTCAGTTGCTTGCCCAGCACCTGGCACCTCTGGCGTGCGGAGCCCTGTTCGTCCAGCGACGTGACCCAGGTGGCGAACAGCGGATTGAGGTAGAAATGGCGTCCGAAAGCGATCGCCAGCAGGACGTGCAGCAGCACTTGGTTGCGGGGGAGTGCCGGGAGGTGTTTCAGGTCATCGGAAGGCTGTGGTAGGCGCTTGCCGTAATGCCGATAGGCCAGGATCTCATTGCCATTGAGTTCCTTGTGTTGCAGAGGGCGGAGCCCATAACGCTCGCAGGCATCCGACTCATATTGGCAGTAGCAGTCCTCGTGCGTGTCCGAAGGTAGGCCGCGCAGGGCCATCAGCTGGGTGATCGAATGCCAGAGCCTGTCGTCGTCCTTGGCATCTTCACGCCAGCCCAACATGGCCAGGATGATGTCGTGCATGTGGGGCAACTGGGTTTCGAGCTGCTGACGGTGGGCGATCGCCTGCTCGGCCAGCAAGCCGAGCCGCTCATCCTGGGCCAGCCCGCCAGCTTGGGTGCCAGGCCACAGCGGTTGGCAGGCGAGGTCGTTCCACCAGCCCAGCCCGAGGAGGAAATGAGTAAGGACCAGCACGCTGTATTCCCGGGTGCTGCCGTACCCCTCGTGGCAGACCAGGTTGCCCGCCTGGGCGACCAGCGCGTGGATGTGTGCGTGGCGGGTATGCAGGCGGGGTAGCGTGGGGCCAAGGGTATCGAGTAGATACTGGGCCAACTGGCGGTTCGTGGCGTGCAGCGCGGCCTTGTGGAGCGCATCGAGGTCCAGGGGTGGCAATTTCATTGGCCGCCCTCCCGCTCAGGGCGCAGCCAGGCCAGGTAACCCTCTTGCTCGCAGGCGTCTTCCGCTTGCTCGAACAATGGCTGGACGCCGAGTGCCAGGTCTGTTGCGGGGTCATGGAAATAGAGCCTGAGTACGCGCCCATGGTCGAACAGCCTGGCCAGGGCATCGGCGTGTTGTGCCAGTGATCCCACATACAGGCTCAACGACCGCGGGTCGCCAAGGCGTAGAAAGTACCGTTGCTTGCCTTGCTGCACCTTGCCGAAGCGGCGTAGGTGCTGCGCCAGTGCCTCCAGTGGCAAGGTGGCCTCGAACGCGGTGAAGGCGAGCGAGCCGTCCAGTGTGCCGAGCCACGTGTCCAGGTCACTACCGGGTTTCAGCGGGAAGAGTATCGGCGCATGCTTTTCCAGCCCGGGATTCTGCTCCAGGTACCAAAGGCACTGGTGTTCGATGGCATGGAACTCCAGACGGCCGAGCAAGCCTGGGGTGGTAGAGGCTTCGGCCAGCAGGAACAGGCTGTCGCGACCTGCATCACCTATTGCTGCGTGATCGTTCAATCGCTGATGCAGGCTCATGCGTCGCCCCTACCGGCAAAGGGGCATTCTTCGATCAGGGGAGAGCCTTCACGGATGGCCGCTTCAATCGCTTCGAGCTGCTCTTGCACCGGCGTCAGGTAGGTGACGTTGCCTTTGAAGCGGATGTTGGGCGCTTCCAGGGTAATGCCGTCGGCATCGAGGATGATCTTGCCGCTGGGGCCGCGGATATGGATGCGCTCGGTACCCTGAAGCATGTAGGACGGCGTCAGCAGGCGTTGGGCTGTCCGGGCTTCCACGCTGCGTGCGCCTTCGACGATGAGTGACTGGTTACCGCCGATGCTCAGGGAGTGATCGGTTCCGATCGTGTCGTGGCTCGCGTTGCCGATGGAACGCACTTCATTGCGGTCGATCGTGGTGAAGAGGTCTTGCTGGACATGGTCGCGCCGGTCCCGCCCCGTCGTGGTCGATTCGTCACGGGCAACGCTCGAGCTGCAGTCGCGGCCGGTGGCAATCTTGCGGTCGTTGCCGACGGTGAGGGTTTCATCGTGCTGCACCTTGGTGTTCAGGTCTTTTTGCGCATGGATGAACACTTCCTCCTGCCCCAGCTCATCCTCGAAGCGCAGTTCATTGAACCCCTTGCCCTTGTGGGTCTGGCTCTTGATCGTCATGCGCGTCTTGTGCTTGGGCAGTTCGTAGGGCGGTAGCTGGTTGCCGCAATAGGTGCGCCCGGTGATCATGGGTTGGTCGGGGTCGGCATTGACGTATTGGACGATCACGTCCTGGCCGATGCGCGGGATGGCCATCGAGCCCCAGCTACCCCCGGCCCAGGCTTGCGATACCCGCACCCAGCAGGAACTGAACTCGTTGTCCTTGCTTTCCCGGTCCCAGGGAAAGCTGACCTTGACCCGGCCCCACTCATCGCAATAGATCTCTTCACCGGGCGGGCCGACCACGGTGGCCATGTGCGGGCCGTCGATGCGCGGCTTGGGCTGGGGCTCGGGGCGCCACTCGGCCATGCCGGGGACCAGTACGGCGGTCTGCTCGTAGCGTGTGCCCTGATGGGCACCGGCCGCTTCTTCCTCGAGGCTGGTGAGCTGGCTGCCCTCATGGGTGACGCGGATCACCCGCCAGTGCGCGTTGAGGTCTTCGCGCGGGTGGCCGACGAGGTTGAAGCTCAGGCCCGGTTGCAGGCGCGCGTCGTCGCCCTTGACGTCGGCGATACGGGCGTCATGGCGCAGGGCCGTGAGGCGGGTTTCGGTGAAGGGCTTGCCGACCGCATCGCGCTTGTAGCGGCCGGGATAGTCGAAGCGTTCATACGCCAGCGCCGGGTGAATGACCTCAGGGGCGTTCGCGGCATGTTCCTGGCGGTAGCCAGGGTTGGTGAAGGTGTAGTCGCGCTGCACCTGGCGTGTGCTGCGCACCTGTTCGCTGTAGCGCAGGCGTCGCAGGCAGGGCCTGGGTTGGTCGCCGCCGCTGTTGGCCAGGTACAGCACGGTGTGGGGAGCGGTGGGTTCATCGTCCTCGAAGAAGCCGTCATCCTCGTCGTCGTGCTCGCGGGCCCCTCGGCTGATCAGCCCCAGCGACAGCAGCCGGTCGGTGATGAGCAGCTTGTGCTGCTTGGCACTGTGCTCGAAGCGGTAGACGAAGCCTTCCTCGGCGGCCAGGCGGGCGATGAACTCGAGGTCGGTCTCGCCGGCCTGGACGCAGAACTCGCGAACCTGGTGCTCGAAGCTGGTGCCCAGCTCGAACTGGGTGATGCCCTGGCGCTTGAGCATCAGTTCGAGGATCTGTGGGACGCTCTTTTGCTGGAAGATGCGCCAGTTCGAGCGCAGGCTGGCGCGGGCCAGTTGGGGTTCGACGAGGGCGTGGTAGTAGGTGCGGTGGAAACCGCTCTCGCCCTGGCTGAAGCTGCTGACCAGGCCGTGCACGTAGCGCAACGGGCGTTCACCGCGCCAGAGGGTGAACAGGACGGGTTTGTCGAGCAGTTCGCCGAAGGCGACATCGTCGTCGAAGCTGACCAGCTCCAGGTGCAACGTGAAGGGTGTGCTGAGGGCTTCGTGGAGCTTGAACGACACCACCTCGAACAAGGCGTTGCCAACAAGGGGCTGGAAGCTGTAACGCAGATCGGATTGGTGAGACATGGAAGATCCTTATCCAGATTTACCGAGCACCCGCTGTGAAAAGAGAGCATTCGGTAACGAAACAAGGTAAGGACCGTAAGTGGTGGATAAGAAGAAGTCTTGCCAGCAGATTCCTAGGTTGTTGTGGGAGATTTCGCTATTTATGTAGGTGTGCGCCTAACTCAACGCTTGGTTGCCAAGATCGCTATATTGTTTGGCTTCACTAGGCAAAAGGAATTCGCACAACGGTGATGTTTGCCCCCCGAGTTCATTGATGGGGCGTTACCGGCGGTGTGGTTGGCGAACTGGCAGGCGAACGTATTTATGACTCTACCCATGATTGATGTGAGCAGCTGGTCTATAGAGATTCAACTTGCTTTTATGATCAGTCCATTCGTGATCGGACTGCTCGGCGTCGATGGCTCGAACAACAAAAACGCTTCTGGGGAACGACGAGCGTCAAATCACGCTGGATGCTCGTCTCCGCAGCCCTGAATGAGAGGCGGCCTGGCCCCTCAACGCTCACGCATGAAGAACCCCGCCACATACTTGCGAAAGGTCTCCAGGCTCTTGAAGTCGGCATAGCGCTTGAAATTCTCGGCATCCGGCTCGGGCCCGGCCGGCTGCTCCAGCAGCGACACCGACAGCACCCGGTCCTGGTCGGAGGTCAGCACCAGTTCGTCCATCACCTGGCCGCCGATCACCGGGCGGCGCATCAGCACCTTGACGCCCTTGCTCGCCATCCAGTCGACCAGCGACACCAGTGCCTTGAGCGGCTCGCGTTCCTCGTCGCGATACACCGGGAACAGGTGCCCACGGGACAGCACCGGTACGCTGGCCACATGGATCAGCTCATAGAAGTGGCTGCCGGCGCTGGTCGGCGAATACAGCGCCAGGGCCAGCAAGGGGCCGGTCGCCCGGTTGCCGCCCCAGTACAGGTGGTGCCCCTGGAAGTCGAAGCCGTCCTCGCTGCGGGCATTGAACAGCTTGCGCCCCTTGATCTGGTCGACACAGTCGAGCAGCAGCCCGTGGCGGCGGTGGTTGCCGAATACCGTGGCCTCGCGCAGGCGGGACTTGAGCATCATCATGTGCTTCATGTCCAGGCGGGTTTCCAGGTAGTTGCTGGCCGGGACCCGCTCCAGCAGCGGATACCGGCCAGCGACGCTGCGCAGCTCGGCGAACTGGGCGGTGAGGTCTTTCTTCAGGTGGGTGGCGTAGACGTTCAAGCCACTGGCTTCGATCCAGGTCAGCAGCAGCGACAGCAGGCGCTGCTGTTCGCGCCGCTCGTTGGCCTCGGCCGAGCCGCTGGCTGTTTCGCTGGCCCGGCGGAAATCACCGAGCAGCCGCAGCGGTGTATCGGGCGGTAGCCAGGCTGCAGGTTGCACGGCCTCGGTGACACGCTCGGTGGCCTCGCGCTCGGCCTTGCTGAACGGGCAACCAGGGGTATGTTCGGGCGTGTCCGGGTTGTTGCGCAGGAACAGCGTGCCGGTGTTGCCGTTGAGGGTGACATTGAGCACCGGCACGGCATCCTTGCGGCAATCGCAGGCCAGCCACTGGTTGGCGCTGCGCACTTTCATCAGCCATTGATTGGCCTGCAACAGACGTGGGCCGGCGAGGGTGCCGGTGACGAAACCGGCCAGCAGTTCTTCCTCGGCCGGCGTCAGTGTGCGCACCTGGGTGGCGTTCTTTTCGATGATTCGCATGAAGCAGCTCCAAGCTACAAGCCTCAAGCTTCAAGCAAAGCCGCGCGGCATTCAACTTGAAGCTCGCAGCTTGCAGCTTGCCGCTCAGTTACCGGCGAACAGCTTGGCGGCACGGGCGCGGATTTCCTCGGGGCTGAGGTCTTCCTTGTGGGTCGAGACGAACCACAGGTTGCCGAATGGGTCCTTGAGGACACCGCTGCGGTCGCCATAGAACTGGTCCTGCAGCGGGCGCACCGCGGTGGCACCGGCGGCGACGGCCTGGGCATAGACCTTGTCGCAGTCCTCGACATACAGGTGCAGGCCGATGGCCGTACCGGAGACCGACTGGCTGGCGGCCAGGCCGTCTTCCATGTCGCACGGGTCGGCGAGCATCAGCGAGGAGTCGCCGATCTTCAGCTCGGCGTGGCCGATGCGGCCGTCGGGGCCGTCGAGACGGAACATCTCGACCGCGTCGAAGGCCTGCTTGTAGAACTCGATGGCCTTGGCTGCGCCCTGGATGCCCAGGTACGGGGTGATGCTGTGTTGCCCTTCGGGGATGGGTTTGACTGCCATTGCCAGGTCCTCCTTCTTGGGGTGGGCTCATGCATGAGACGAAACTGTATGCTTGTACAGTTTCGCCGAATACGCAAATGTCATTTCCCCATTAGTGGCGGTGCCTTCAAGGTCTTTGCGTTCTAGTCGTCAGTTACATTGTTGGAAAGAATGCTGGGGCTGCTATACGCCCCAGCTGGCCCGGCTAGAAAATGTAGTCGGTCGTCAGGAAACTCGACTGACGGTTGCGGATGATCTCGCTGATCAGTGCCTTGTTGGCGTCCTGGAACTTGGTCGCCACCAGGGTGCGGATGGAGAACACTCGCAGGGCGTCGTGCACCGACAGCGTGCCTTCGGCGCTGTTCTTGCGGCCGTTGAACGGGTAGGTGTCCGGCCCGCGCTGGCACTGGGCGTTGAGGTTGATGCGCCCGACCTGGTTGGCGAAGGTGTCCACCAGCATGCCGATGGTGTGCGGGTCGTTGCCGAACAGGCTCAACTGCTGGCCATAGTCGGAGTCGAGCACGTAGTCGATCACCGTCTGCAGGTCGCGGTAGGGCACCACCGGCACGACCGGGCCGAACTGCTCCTCATGGTACACGCGCATGTCGCTGCCGACCGGGTAGAGCAGGGCCGGGTAGAAGAACGAGCCGCGGCTGTGGCCGCCGCCCGGGTTGAGCACTCGCGCGCCCTTGGCGGTGGCGTCGGCCACCAGGCCGTCGAGGTAGTCGACCTTGCCAGGCTCGGGCAGCGGCGTCAGGGCCACGCCTGGCTCCCAGGGCATGCCCGGCTCGAGGGCGGCGAGCTTGCGCTGGAACTTGTCGAGGAACGGCTCGACCACATCCTCGTGGACGAACAGGATCTTCAGCGCGGTGCAGCGCTGGCCATTGAACGACAGGGCACCGGTGACCGCTTCCTCGACCGCGTTGTCCAGGTCGACCTGGGGCAGGACGATCCCCGGGTTCTTGGCATCGAGCCCCAGGGCGGCACGCAGGCGGTGCGGGCGCGGGTGCAGCTTCTTCAGGTCGCTGGCCGCCTTGTGGGTGCCGATGAAGGCGAACACGTCGATCTTGCCGCTGGCCATCAGGGCGCTCACCGTCTCGCGGCCACGGCCATAGATGACATTGATCACCCCTGGCGGGAAGCTGTCGCGGAACGCCTCCAGCAAGGGGCGGATCAGCAGCACACCGAACTTGGCTGGCTTGAACACCACGGTATTGCCCATGATCAGCGCCGGGATCAGGGTGGTGAAGGTTTCGTTGAGCGGGTAGTTGTAGGGCCCCATGCACAGCGCCACGCCCAGGGGCGCGCGGCGGATCTGGCCGAGGGTGCCCTGTTCCAGCTCGAAGCGGCTGGAGCGGCGGTCGAGGTCCTTGAGGGCGTCGATGGTGTCGACGATGTAGTCGCAGGTACGGTCGAATTCCTTCTGCGAGTCCTTGAGGTTCTTGCCGATCTCCCACATCAGCAGCTTGACCACCGCCTCGCGCTGCTCGCGCATGCGCGCCAGGAAGGCTTCGACATGCTGGATACGCTCGGCCACGCGCATCGTCGGCCAGGCGCCGCGACCCTTGTCGTAGGCCTCGACCGCGGCGTCCAGGGCGGTGAGGGCGGTCTCGGCATCGAGCAACGGAGCACTGCCGAGCACCACCTGGTGTTCGCCATCGCCGTCCTTGATCCACACTGGACTGCGTACCGTGGCCAGCGGGCCGTCCCAGCGCCTGAGCTGGCCGGCGACCAGGTAGTCGCGTTGCTCCAGGGGCTCGCCCAGGCGCCAGGCCTCGGGGATGTCACAGGCTTCGGGAAACAGCGAATCGAGCAGACGGTCCATGGGTACTGCACCTCACTTTTTCTTGGGGGGTGAAACGCTTCAGCTTGCGAGCATGCACCCTGGTGAAGAAAAACACCAGTCTGGCTCAACATTGGCGCCCCTGCGCCGATACAGGATGAATAGACCTCGGCCGCCGCCCATGAGAACCCTCCCTACCCCCCTCGATGAACCGGCGCCTGCAAAAGGGACATTGCGGCGTACCCTCGGTCGCCTGCTACCGGTCGGCTTCGCCCTGGTGGGCATCGGCCTGTCGGCGCTGCTCGGGCACCTGGACCAGCAGCGCCGGGAGAGCGAGCAACTGGCCAATCTCAGCGCACGCCTCTCTGGCGTGCGTGCCGCCCTGGAGGCACAGCTGCGCGCGGCATTCGGCGAGGCCGAGGGCATCGCCCAGTTGATCGCCGCCGATGGCCGCATCAGCGTCGGGCACTTCCACGGCATGGCCCGTGGCGCGCTCGACTCGGTACCCTACATGCGCCATGTCGCCCTGGCACCGGCGGACGTGGTCCGCGATGTCTATCCGCTGGAGGGCAACCAGGCGATCATGGGCCTGGACTACCGCCACCTACCGGACCAGTTCCCCCTGCTGCAGTCGGCCCGCGAACACCAGCAGGCGGTGCTGGCCGGGCCGGTCCAGCTGTACCAGGGCGGCCGGGCGCTGATCTACCGGCGCCCGGTGTTCATCACCGGCAAGCGTGGGGTGAAACTCTACTGGGGCAATGTGTCGATCGTCGCCGATACCGACCGCCTGTTGTGGGCGGCAGGCCTGGGGCCGGAGCTGCAGATCCAGCTGGCCGTGCGCGGAGGCGATGGCAAGGGCGCCGACGGGGCGCTGATCTGGGGCGATGCGCGGCTGTTCGACGACCCCTTGCTGAGCCAGACGGTCGAGGTGCCGGGCGGGCACTGGCAACTGGTGGCCGCGCCCCGCGATGGCTGGCCGACCCTGGGCCTGTTCGCTTCGCCGCTGTTCTTCTTCGCCTTGGGCTGCACCGGGCTGTTCAGCCTGTTCGTCGCCCAGCTCAGCGGCAATCATCGCCTGCTGCAACAGCGCAACCGCGAGCTGCGCCAGTCCCAGGCACGCTTCGAACGCCTGGCCCACTACGACACCATCACCGGTTTGCCCAACCGGGTGCTGTTCCAGCAACAGCTGGCCCAGGCGATCGCCCAAGGCGAGGGCCTGGCGGTGCTGATGCTCGATATCGATGGCTTCAAGCAGGTCAACGACAGCCTTGGCCATGCCATGGGCGACCTGTTGCTGCAGCAGGCCACGGCGCGTTTCCTGCAGGAGTTGGACACCCCGGACCGGGTCTGCCGGCTGGGCGGCGACGAGTTCGTGTTCATGCTCCAGGGCAGCCAGGAGCAGGTCAGCCACCAGGTCCGTGCCCTGTTGCACTGCCTGCAACGGCCCTTCGATCTCAACGGCAATGCCGCGTTGGTCACCGGCAGCATCGGCCTGGCCTGGTGCCCGCGGCATGGCGAGGACGTCGACAGCCTGTTGCGCCATGCCGACACCGCCATGTACGTGGCCAAGGAGAGTGGGCGCAACGCCTGGCGCCCCTATCATCCCGACATGACCGAGCGCCTGCAGCAGCGCCTGGAGCTGGAACGCAACCTGCGCCGGGCCTTGCAGCACAACGAGTTCGAGCTGTGGTACCAGCCCAAGGTCGACCTGTTCAGCGGGCGCCTGGAAGGGATCGAGGCATTGCTGCGTTGGCGCGACCCGGAGCACGGTCTGGTGTCGCCGGGGGCGTTCATTCCCCTGGCCGAGCGCACCGGACTGATCATCCCCCTGGGGGAGCGGGTCCTGGAGCTGGCGTGCGCGCAACTGGCAGCCTGGCGGGCCGAGGACTGCCTGCCTGGCCCGCTGGCGGTCAACGTGGCGGCCCTGCAGATCGAGCGCAGCGACTTCGTCAGCAGCCTGGCCACGGCCCTGGCGCGCCATGACCTGGCGCCGCATCTGCTGGAGGTGGAAATCACCGAGAGCCTGTTGATGGAGAGCCAGCAGCAGGCCTGCGCGGTGCTGGCCCGGTTGCAGGCGATGGGGGTGACCACGGCGGTGGACGACTTCGGCACCGGCTACTCGTCGTTGGCCTACCTGCGCGCCTTGCCCATCGACCACCTGAAGATCGACCGTGCCTTCATCAAGGACCTGCCCGATGACGACGACGCGGTAGCCGTCGCCCGGGCGATCATCGACCTGGGCCATGCCCTGGGCTTTCGCATCACCGCCGAGGGCATCGAGACCCAGGCCCAGTACGACTTCCTGCGGCATGCCGGCTGCGACCAGGGGCAGGGCTTTTTGCTGGGCCGGCCGATGCCGGCCCAGGCGTTGCAGCGCTGGCTGCTCGACTACCAGCGGTAGGTCAAGGTGGCCAGCAGTGTCCGGCGCTGGCCGTAGTAGCACTGCAGGGCGTTCTGGCAGAACGCCACGTAGCGTTTGTCGAACAGGTTGTTGGCGCTCAGGCGTAGGTCGGCGCCATCCAGGCGGCCATCGGCCTTGCCCAGGTCGTAGTGCAGGCTGGCATCGAACAGGGTGCGGCCCGGCATTTCCAGGGTGTTGGCCGCATCGCCGTAGGCCTTGCTCATGTAGCGTGCGCCGAAGCCTATCCCGGCGCCCTGCAACAGGCCGTCGCCCAGGGTGTGGTCGAGCCACAGCGAGGCCTGGTGCGCAGGTACCTGGACCAGTTCGTTGCCCTTCAGGCTGCTGCCGTCGACTGCGGTATTGGCCTTGGTGACGCGCGAATCCATGTAGGCATAGGAGGCCAGCAGGTCCAGGCGCTCGTGCAGGCTGGCCTTGGCGTCCAGTTCCAGGCCGCGCACTCGTGCCTCGCCGGTCTGCACGTTGAAGCCGGCGTGGGTGGGGTCTGGGTCGGGCGTGGTGATGTTCTCCTGGGTCAGCTCGAAGGCCGAAAGCGTCACGAACGCGTTGCTGCCTGGCGGTTGGTACTTCACGCCCACCTCGTACTGCTCGCCGGTCATCGGCGTGAAGGGGCGCCCGGAGAAGTCGGTGCCGTCCAGCGGCTCGAACGAGGTCGAATAGCTCAGGTACGGCGCCAGGCCGTTGTCGAACAGGTAGGCCAGGCCGATGCGGCCGGTCGGCTTGTCTTCGCGCTGCTTGCTGCGGTTCTCGCCGGCCAGGCCGCTTTCGGTGCGGGTCGAGACCCAGTCCTGGCGGGCGCCGAGGGTCAACAGCCAGTTGTCCAGGCGGATCTGGTCCTGCAGGTACAGGCCGGTCTGTTCGCGCTGCTGGTGGTAGTCGATCCGGGGAATCAGCTCGGGCACCGCCTGGCCGTAGCGCGGCGCGTAGATGTCCAGCGGGGTGGTGTAGAGCCCCGAGGCGAACTGGTATTCGTCGGTCAGGGAGAGATAGTCCACGCCTGCCAGGAAGCGATGACCGAGGCGGCCGGTGGTGAAGTCGGCCTGGGCGAAGGTATCGACGGTGACGCTGCGCGCCTGGCCTTCGCCACGGGTGGCGACACGGCTGAGTTCCCGGCCGTCGGCGCTGAGCAGGTAGCCGGGGCTGGCGCTGTTGTCGATCTGCACGCGGTTGACCTGCAGGTTCTGCTGCAGGCTCCAGACGTCGTTCAGGCGGTGCTCGAGCAGGTAGCCCAGGGAGAACTGCTCGCGCTCGTAGCCGTCGAAGCCGGGCTCGCCCAGGTAGCGGCTGCGCGGCAGGCGGCCGTTGGCGCCGGCGTGCAGGCTGGCGTCGGCCGGCAAGGCGACGTAGTCGGAGATGCTGCGGTCTTTCTGGTAGTGGCTCAGCAGCGTCAGGCGGGTGTCTTCGCTGGGCTGCCAGGTGAGGGCCGGTGCGATGAACTCGCGCTTGTCGTAGCCGTGGTCGACTTCGCCCTGGCTGTCACGCAGCAGGCCGGTCAGGCGGTAGGCGAGGGTACCGTCGTCGTCCAGGCCGTCGCCGAAGTCGAAGGCGCCCTGGGTGCGGTCGTTGCTGCCGGCCTGTAGCTGGATCTCGTGCACGGGCGAGAAGGTCGGGCGCTTGCTGACCAGGTTGGCCAGCCCGCCGGGGGTGTTCTGGCCGTAGAGCACCGAGGCCGGGCCCTTGAGCACTTCGATGCGTTCCAGGCCATAGGGCTCGATGCGCATCATCGCGGCGCTGTAGGCACCGTAGGGCAGGCGCGAGCCGTTGAGGTTGTAGCGCAGGAAGAAGCCACGGCTCTGCAGGACGTCGTTGCGGCTGTCGCTGTCGCCGAAGGAGGCGACCACCCCGGGGGTGTAGCGCACGGCCTCGGTGACGTTCTGCGCGCCCTGGGCCTGCATCTGGTCACGGGTGACCACGTTGACCGTCTGCGGGACCTCGAGCAGCGCACTGTCGCTCTTGGTGCCGGTGGCGCTGCGCGTGGCCACGTAGCCGCTGACCGGCCCCCAGGCCTGTTCGGCGGCCGTGGCGTCGATCATGACTTCGCCGAGGTTGACCTGGTCGGTGCGTTGCCGGTCCAGGGTCAGGATGCCGCCGGGGGTGACCTGCAGCACCAGGCCGGTGCCGGAGAGGGCACCGGCGATGGCTTGCTCGGCGGTCATGTGGCCCTGGATGGCCGGTGCAAAGAAGCCGCGTACCCGTTCCGGCGCATAGACGATGGTGCGCCCGCTCTGCCGGGCGACCTGATCGAGGGTGGTGGCCAGCGAGGCGGCGGGCAGGTCGAATGTCCAGGTCTGCTGGCGGCTGTCGGCCTGGGGTTGGGCGCAGGCGACGCCCACCGGCAGGCAACAGGCCAGTGCCAGGCAGAGCGGGGCGAGCAGGAAGGGGTGGCGTGGGGGCATGAAGGGCTCCATAGGTCGGTCGGGTCCGCGTTTTTCGTGCGGCTTCAGGACCTATGTGTGACGAGAGCGCGAAAGCGATATAGGGAGATGAAAAAAATTGATCTGGCTAACCCCGCAACTCGATGCGGGTCCACCAGCCCAAGGTCTGTTCGATCCTCAGCGGCATGGTCTGCTCCAGGGCGCGCAGGGCGCCGTCGCTGTCATCCAGGGGGAACAGGCCCGATACCCGCAAATCAGCGGCCTGCGGGGCGATTCTCAGGATGCCCCGGCGGTAGGGCCGCAAGGCCTCGACCAGCTCGCCCAGGCTCCAGTCATCGACGCTGAGCCAGCCGCCGGTCCAACTGCTCTCGCCGCGTCGATGCTCGGCCAGGCGCTGGATACCGGCGACATCGAAGCGCACGCCATGCCCCTCGCCGAGCGTCGCCTCGGCGCCGCCCAGGGTGCGAATGGCGACGCTGGAGGCCTGTACCCACACCCGGCTCGCCTGCGCCTGCAGGGCAACCGTGAAACGGGCATCCGTCGTCTGCACCTGGCCGTCCGGGGTGCGCACGGTGAACGGCCGGGCGCCCGCGACGACCTGCAACTGCAGCTTGCCCTTGCGCAGGCGGACCTCGCGGGCCTGGGCATCGAAGTGCAGGTCGGCGGCACTGCAGGCATCGAGCAGCAGCCGGCTGCCGTCGGGGAGGGTGCGGGCGAGCCGCTCGGCGGTGCCGCTGCGCAGGTCGGCAGCCAGTTCCTGCGCCAGGTCGGTCTTGCCCAGCAGGTAGCTGCCCAGGCCGAGCCCGGCCATGGCCAAGGCGCCACGCAGCAAGTGGCGGCGGTCGAGGCTGGGCGCCGACTGCAAGGTCTGGCGCAGTGCAGGCCCGCCCTCGGCCAGGGGCGTCAGGGTCAGCGCCAGATGGCCCTGGACCCGTGTCCAGGCCCGGACATGGGCCGGATCGGCGGCCAGCCAGGCCTCGAAGGCCTGCTGCTCGCGTGGGGACACCTCGCCGGAGCCCAGGCAGGCGGTCCATTCGATGGCCTGTTCGATGGCCTTGCTCACGACAGCAGCTCCTGGCAGCACAGCTTGAGCCCCTTGGCTACGTACTGCCGAACACGGATGGTCGAGACGCCAAGCTGCGCAGCGATGTCGGCGTACTTCATGCCGTCGAGCTGGCTGCAGAAGAACGCCGCGCGCGCCCTGGGCGACAGGCCGTCGAGCAAGGCGTCGATGGCCAGCAGCGTTTCCATCGCCAGCGCCCGTTCCTCGGCCGAGGGCGCGGTCGCCTCGGGTTCCTGCGCCAGGGCCTCGAGGTAGGCGCGTTCCAGGTCGCGCCGGCGCCAGCTGGCATAGACCAGGCGCTTGGCGATGGTGGTGAGGAACGCACGGGGTTCGCGGATGCTGTGTGGCGCGGGATGGGCAACCACTTGGACGAACGCTTCGGCGGCCATGTCTGCCGCGTCGTGGCGGCAACCCAGGTGGGCCCGCAGGCGCCCGAGCAGCCAGCCGTGATGCTCGCCGAACAGGCGATGCAGGACGTGCTGGCGCAGGGAGGAGGTATCCGGTGACGACATGGGCGAGGCAGGTATGACATGAAATGAGAAGGATTATTATTTATTCCCGCCCATCAGACAATATCCCGACGCCCCCGGCCTGCCGACCGGGGACGCGCCGGCAGGGTTTCAAGCCGGTTCGACTTCGCTGGGGCAAGGTTTCTTGCCCGGGACCAGCGCCTGGTAGCCGATCCTGCCGACCGCGCCCAACTGCGAGTCGACCAGGGCCTTCAACGACTCGCCGCTGGCCAGGTAGGCATCGCCGAAGTCATGGCCGCCCAGGGCGCTGGGATGCGCCACCACCTCCAGCACCCCCGCCTTGGGCGCCAGCCCCGCCTTCAGGTCCACGGGCGTGCAGACATAGTCCGCGGTCGCCCCGCTGAGCTGGCGCAAGCGCCTGTTGAGCAGCGTCTTGAACAGCCGTTTCAACGGGCCGATGTTGTGCCCCAGGTTGCGCGCCAGGCGCACCGGTACGCCTTGCTGGCGGGCGAAGCGGGCGACGAGCTCGCCGATCGGCCAGATGTTGTGCACGTGCTGGTGCGAGTCCAGGTGGCTGGGCACCAGGCCGTGGTCCAGGCAGTGCTGCCACTGGGCCTGCAGCTCCTGCTCGACCGCTTCGCGTTCGCTGCGGGACAACCGCAGCGTGCGGCGCTTCAGGCGCAGGTCGAACTCCCCATGAGGGGCGCAGAACCGTTGTTCGGCGAGGATCGCCTGGCTCAACGGCCGCCCATAGGTCAGGTTGAAGTGCAGCCCGATCCGCCCCTTGAGCGCTGGTTGCTGGGCCAGCACGCAGGCACCGGCGAAGGCGGGCATGTTGGCCATGGCCGTGGCCGAACTGATCAGGCCCGCCTGGAAGGCATGCAGGATCACGGCGTTGGTGTGGGCGCTGAGGCCGAAGTCGTCAGCGTTGACTATGACCTGGGATGGCATCCGGGCTCTCCTGTGGGGGATGGGGGACAACATCGCCCGCGGCCGTGGCCGCGCGCTTGCGCAGGCGTGGCTTGAGCCACTGCCAGCAGCGCAGGGCCAGGCCCAGGGCGATACCGTCGAGGCGCCAGCTGTAGCAACTGATGCGCCACTGTTCGAGTTGGCCTGTCATGCGTTCGTGGAGCTGGTGGCTGGAGTTCTCGAGGCTCACGCGCGAGGCATCGACCCAGGTCCAGCCGTCTTCCAGGCCCCAGTGGATCCACTCCTCCAGCAGCACGCGGCCGCTGCCCAGGTCGCGATGCTCGGGGACGAAGGCCAGGTTGTAGTCGTAGACCCGGCCACGCTCCAGCAAGCCCAGGCGATAGCTGATGCAGCGCCCGTCCAGCTCCAGCAGCACCAGGCACACCAGGCCTTCGGCAGCCAGGGCGGTGAAGGCCTGGTACATCCACTGGCGGCGCGTGTCGCCGGAGAAGATGCCGACCTCGTCGTCGCCTTTCCAGCTGGCCGCCTCGACGGCGCTCACGGCGTCGAGCAGCGCGACGATGTCTTGCGGCGTGGCCAGGACCCGCCGCACCAGGGCGCCGCAGGCCTTGATGCGCTTGCGCGCGCGGCGCAGTTTGTAGCGCGGGTCGCCGCTGACCTCCTGGCGGTCGGCCTCGCTGATGCGGTGCACCGGTACCTTGCAGGTCAGGCGCCGTTCGTAGGTCGAGCTGGCCATGGCCCATTGGCGCAACCAGTCGTCGCCGTCCTCGCCGGGGACTTCGCCAAGCTGCAGCAGGGCGTGGGGCAGGCGCTTGCGGATGACCTGCAGCACCTGCCTGGCGCAACGCTCGGGCAGGTCGACGAGCAGGGCGATGCGGTCGCTCAGTGGATGGCCCAGGTGCCGCACCACCGGCACGTTCAGGGGGCCGAAGGGTTCGCGCTGGCGCACCAGGGGCAGGCACAGGCACAGCCGGCCGTCCTGATGCCCCAGCAACACCTGCAACTGCTGGCCTGGCTGCAGGGCGGCCTCGGCGGCGCGCAGCCAGCCCAGGTGGTTGAATGGCGTGCTGCCGGGCAGGCGGCGGCGCAGCGCCTCGTAGCCGGCGGCGGGAAAGTCGTCGGTGCACAGCGAGGCGCACCAGCTCAGGTCCAGGCCCATGGCTCAGGACGCCGTGGCCGTGGTGCCCTCGGGCACCGGCTTGCGCAGGGGCTCCAGGCGCGACGCCTGGTAACGGGTTTCGCGAAAGAACTTCCAGCGGCCGAACAGGCAGTACACGTTCATGATTCGTCCTTGCTCCTGGTAGCCCATGCGCAGGTGTAGCTTCAGCGCCGGGATGTTGTGTTGCTCGCACACGTCCACCACCTTGTTGCAGCCTTGGGCGGCCATGGCCTTCCACAGGGCCAGTTGCAGGTCCACGGAGAGCTCGGTGCCCCAGTACTTGCGGATCAGCTCGCCGCCGAACTCGAAGAATTCGCCGGGCCCCACCGGGAACCAGCAGCCATAGAAGTGCCGGTCGTGGTAGTGCCGCGGGCTGCCCCAGATGAAGGCCACGGCATCGCCGTCGTCGTCGAGGAACATCAGCCCGGTGTGGCCCTCGGCGGCCAGCTCGCGCATGGTCTCGACCCGGTCGCCGAAGTGCCGGGCAAAGGCCTGTACGTTGTTCGCAGTGATCGTCTCCACGCGCAGGGGCGGGTAGGGTTTGAGCCGGTGCGGTGGCACCGGGGTCTCCAGGTCGCGCTCCATCCACAGCAGTTCCCAATGGTAGAAGACGTAGTGCCGGAAGGCGCTCGCCAGTGTGTCGCGCAGTCCCTTGCGCTTGATGCGGTCCTGGAGTTTGCTCAGTACGTGCATGGTGCCTCCTGATGGCTGCAGGTCGAGGCGCGCCTCATGGCGCGCTCCAGGTCAGGGCGAACAGCGTCTGCCCTGGCAGTTGAAAGTGCAGGGTGCCGTCGTGGCAGGTGAAGGCGGCCTGCCGGGCCTGGCTGTCGGGGCCGAACAGTTGCAACTGGCCTTGCGGGCACTCGCGGCGCGCCGGTGTCCCGGCCAGGGTCAGGCCCACCTGCTGCACGCGCTCGGCTTTGTTGACGCCTAGCAGGCTGCGCTGGCGGCCTTCGGCCATGGCCAGGGCATCGACTTCGAAGGCGTCGTTGTCCAGGCTCAGCACCTGGGTTAGCCAGTGACGCTGGATGAACTGCTGGGCGAGCCCCACCGGCTTGAGTTCGAAGTGGTCCTCGCCGAGCACGCGGACCATGCCCTTGGGCCACTCCGGCTCGTCGGCCACATGGAACCAGTTGAGCATGTCGAGCAGGCCATCGGCCGAGGCGTTGACCACCACCGAGGCCCACCACAGGCTGGCGTAGTGGGTGTCCTGGTCGTAGCGGCTCAGGCTGGAGCCGCTGGACATGTTGGTCTGGTCCAGCAGCAGCGCCTTGCGCGGCCGGCCCTGGTCGTCCAGGCCAACCAGTGCGGCGGCCTGGCGCACGCTGTCGCGGTAGCTGCGGGTGGCCAGCAGGTCGCGGACCATCCACTCGTGCCAGGCCAGCGCGTCGATCTGCGCGTCGTGTTCGGCGAGCAGGCGCCGCGACCAGTCCAGGCCGATGCGCTGGCGGCTGCCTTCGTGGAATGGCCCGTTGACCAGGTTCGAGCTGGCCGGCATGGCGATGCGCACCCCGGCCTCGCGGGCACCGGGGAAGCGCTGGACGCGCTCGAGCATGGCCTGGAAGTAGCGCCGGTAGCTGGCGTAGTCGCTGTAGTTGAGGTTCGGCTCGTCGGCAAACGCCAGGTAATGCAAGGCCTTGCCGCCCAGCTCGCGGGTGGCGGTGAGCCAGGCGTCCAGGCCATCGTCGCTGGTGCGGTCGGCAGCCAGCACCGAGCGCCGTCCGGTGCCCGAGAGCAGGGTGATGTCCTGCGTGATCGGGTAGCGCTGCTGGTAGAAGCGCCGGAAGTCGTTTTCGTAGTTCGGCTTGCGCGCCAGCAGGTCGAGCAGGCTGTAGTAGCCGGCGGCCCGGGGCTGCAAGGCATCGAGCACCGCATGGCTGGAAGGGGGCGGCATCACGTAGGGCAGGTTGACGCCCAGGCTGGGCGTCGGGCCCAGCACCCTGCCGCCCAGGCGCAGGGCGACCTTGCCCTCGGCGCTCGGCAGTGGGCCGAGGTCTGCGGCGCGCTGGGCGAACAGGTTGGCGCTGCCGTCGAGCCAGAACGCCGCCTTGCCCCGGCCTTGCAAGTGCAGGCGGTAGGTTTGCGCGGTGCTGGATACCGGCAGTGCCAGTTGGTCGAATTGCCAGTAGGCGCGGTAGGGCTTGAGCGTCAGCTCCAGTTGCCGCTCGTCGCCCAGGCGCTGCACCTGCAGGCCGCGCACGCCACCGTGGTACTTGCCGGCCAGGGTGGCCTGCACACCGGCCGGCACCTGGAAGAACAGCGTCACACCCGGCCCCACTTCGGCGCTGAAGTGCACCTTGGCCGGGGCGAACAGGGCGCGGGTGCCGTCGCTGTACTCGACTCGGTAGCGGCGGAAGCTGTAGCCGGGGATCTCCAGGCGGTAGGCGTTGTCGCTGGCAGGCAGCGGCCAGCGCTGGTGGCCGCGGGCCTGCTCGGGGGGGATGTGGCGCTCGGCCTGCAACTGGCCCTGGCCGTCGAGCAGGTAGAGCCGTTCATGGTTGGCCTCGGCCTGCCAGGCCGGTCGCCAGCGGATGTCCAGGGTGTCGCCGCGGGGCGCGAGCAGGTAGAGGCTGCCATCGCGGATATCGCCCCACGACAGCGGTGCCGCCTGCGCGGCAGTGCCCAACGTCAGGCTGGCGAGCAACAGGGCCAGGTGCTTCATGCCGGCCTCCGTTGCAGCATCTGGCGCAGCGGCGCCAGGTCGCTGGGCAGCACCAGCAAGGTCTGCCACAGGGGAACGCCGCTGAGCCGGCAGTACAGCACCAGCATCGCCACCGTCACTGCCAGGTAGGCGATGGACGAGGCCAGCGCGGCGCCGACGATGCCGAAAGTGGGGATCAGCACCACATTGAGCACCAGGTTGAGCGCCGCCCCCAGGCCCATCAGCAACGACACCGTGCCGGGGCGGTTCTTGCCCAGCAGGTCCAGGCGCAGGATGCTCGCGTAGCACAACCCCAGCAGCCCCGGCAGCAGGGCGAGCAGGGCCGGGTAGGCCGGCTGGTACTCGGCACCGAACAGGGTGACGATCAGCCACTCGCCGATCAGCGCCATGCCCAGGCAGGCGCCGAGCATCACCGTGGCGGTCAGGCGCAGGGCCAGCGGGGTCAGTCGCTCCATGCCGGCATCCTGCTGCAGCAGGCGTTTCATCAAGGGCGTGGTGACCGCCTCGGGGACGATCAGCAGCAGTTCGGCGGCCGCGCTGGCCATGGCGTAGTGGCCCAGGGCGGTGCTGCCGAGCAGGGCGCCGATGAACAGGTAGTCCGAGCGCAGGATCATCTGCTGGAACAGCACGTCCGGGTGGCTCCTGGCGCTGTAGGCGAGCAGTTCGCGCTGGCCGCGGAAGTCCCAGCGCAGGCGGATCGAGTGCTGGCGGCCGAGCCAGTACAGACCCAGCAGCGCCACCAGGCCCAGGCCGCCAAGCCAACTGATCAGCGCCGCCTCCAGGGCCGCGTCGTGCCACATCCAGAACAACCCGACGAACAGCAGCAAGGGCACCAGCGACTCGGTCAGGCGCAGGGCGTTGAAGGCGCCGACGCCGCCGGTGCTGTTGTGCAGGGTCAACAGGCCGCTCTTGAGCACCGTCAGCGGCACCGCCAACAGCAGCAGCCAGGCCAGCAGGCCGAGCTGGGCGGTGGCCTCGAGCTCGGTGCCGAAGGTCCGCGCCAGGGCCACGCACACCAGGGTCAGCGCCCCGGCGATCAGGCAACCGTAGACCAGCACCTGGCTGAGCAGCAGGCCCAGGCTGCGTTGCTGGGCCGCCTGGTAGCCGACCGCGGTGTTCAGCCCACCGCTGGTGAACGCGCTGATCAGGTCGGGCAGGGTGCTGAGCAGGGCGAACAGGCCACGTTCGCTGGGGCCGAGGATGCGCGCCAGCAACACGTTGCGCAGCAGGCGCAGGGCGATCATCGCCACTTTGGTGCCCATGCTCAGCAGCATGTGGCGCAGGTAGCTGTTGCGGTTCATGCCGTGCCTCCGCGGCTGATGCGCCAGGCCAGCAGCGAAGGCCGGCTGGCGGTGCGCTGGCTGACCCCGATGCGTGGCAGGGCCAGCGGGTCGTCATGCCCCTGGCAGATCCCGGCGCGGGTGCTCAGGGCATAGGGGTAGCGGTGCGCTGCCAGGCGCGCGCGAACCCGGGCGTCATGGTCGCCATTGGGGTAGCAGTACACCGGCAGCGGCTGCGTGCAGCCTTGCTGCAAGGCCTGGTGGCTGCGGCTCAGCTCCTCGTCCAGGCGCTGGTCGTCGAGCCCCGGCAGCAGCGCGTGGCTGGCACCGTGGGGGCCGAAGCGGATCAGCCCGGTGCTTTCCAACTGGCGCACCTGGCGCCAGTCCAGGGCCTGGGGCTGCGACTCGGCCGGGCAGGCGTCGGTCAGCAGGCACAGTGCCTGTGGGGCGAGCGACTTCAGGCTTTGCAGGTAGCCGGCCAGCACCTGGCTGCGGGCATGGGGGCGCTCATGGATGAAATAGGCCGCCGGCACTGGCCGGCCGACCTTGCGCAGTTGTTCGATCAGGGCCTGGCGCGGCGCCTCGCCATGGCTGCCCCACAGGGTCTCGCCCAGGCTCTCCCACCAGAAGCGCTGGCGGCTGCCGATGTAGTCGGTGGACAGGAAGATGCTCGCCGGCACCTGGTGCCGTTGCAGCAGTGGAAAGGCATGCAGGGCATTGTCGCGCCAGCCGTCGTCGAAGGTCAGGGCGACCTTGGGCCGTTGTGTGCCACGGGGGTGTTCATGGGCCTTGAGCAGGTCCATCAGGTGCACGCAGTCGAAGTGCCGTGGCAACCAGCGCAGCAGGCACTCGAAGGCCTGCGGTCCGACGCACAGTTCATTGCGATGGGGCAGGGCCGCGCTCGCGTCGTCGGGCAGCACCCGGTGCAGCATCAGGATGACCCCGGCGCCGCGCAGCTGGCTGCGGCCCTTGGGCGAGTTCAGGTACAGCCAACCGCCGGCACGCTTGAGAGTGGTCTTGATCGGCATGACAGGCACTCATCGGGTCTGGTTGGGGGTCCATTGGTTGTAGCTGTGCCCGCGCAGGAACTGCCACAGGCCGACGCTCATGCCGGCCAGGGTCACCAGCACGAAAGCGGCGAGGCGAAACGGCCTGGGCAGGCGATGGCGCACATCCAGCAGGCCGGCCACGGCGATGGCGTAGCCGAGCAACTGGGCGGCCAGAGTCAGGCGGTAGAAGCCATGCTCGTCGAGCAACCAGAAGTTGACCAGCAGCAAGGGCAACAGCAGCACCGGGGCCAGGCGGCGGACCAGCTTGTGGCTGATCAGCGCGATGGCGTACAGACCGTGGCGCAGGGGGTCGAGCAGTTCACGCCGAGCGGCGAGGCTGATCAGGCCGCCGACGGTGACGCGCTGGCGGCGGCTGAACTGCCGCTCGGCTTCGTCGACGCCACAGTCGAGCACCGTGGCTTGGTCGACATAGACGACACGCTTGCCGGCGACTGGGGCACAGGTATTGATGTAGAAGTCGTCGTTGACCCGTTCGGGGATCGGCTGGTACAGCTCGCGGCGCAGCGCCTGCAGGGCACCGTCGGCCGAAACCGTGCAACCGGTGCGATTCTCCACCCGGCGCAGCCAGGCTTCGTAGCGGCGGTAGAGGCTTTCGCCCAGGCTCAGGCCCTTGCCCGCCACGGGGATGATCATCTTGCCGACCGTGCCGCCGACGTCGGCGTCGGCGAACGGCGCCAGCAGTGCGTCGAGGGTGCCGTCGACCCACTGCACGTCGCAATCGGTGAACACCAGGATGTCGCCCGTGCAGTGGGCGACCGCGGCGTTCAGCACGCTGTTCTTGCCTTGGCGCGGCAGGTCGAGCACCAGGATGCGTGGGTCGTCGAAGTTGCGGGCCAGGGCCACGGTGCAGTCGCTGGAGCCGTCGCTGGCCAGGACGATCTGCAGGCTGGCGACGCGACAGTCGTGCGCCAGCAGGTTGCGCAGCTTGTCCTCGACGTGCCGCTGCTCGTTGTGCGCGGCCACCACCACGCTGACGTGCTGTGCTGGCAACGGCGCGGGGCGGCGCCGGGGGAAGAACGGCCCCATGGCCGTGAGCAGCAGCGGGTAGCCCAGCCAGGCATAGAAAGGCAGGAGCAGGCATAGCCAGAAGATGAATTCAGCCACGAGCGGGCCTCCTTGCGTTGCAGTTGAACAGATTGAGCACCAGGGCCGCGCCGGCCAGGTGCAGGCGGATCCAGTGCAGCCCCCACAGTTGCAGGATGAACAGCGGGTCGCGGTGCTTCAGGCCCTGGCGCAGGCTCAGCGCCAGGGCGGGCAGGGCGCCGACCAGCAGCAGGAGCAGGGCGGTGTGCCCTGAGCCGGCCAGGAGCAGCGACAGGGCCAGGGCATCGAGCAGCCAGATCGCCAGCGACAGCAGCGGGAAGCGCAGCAGGCGCAGGTTCAGGCCATGGCTGCGCAGCAGTTGCACGTGGCTGCCCTGGCGCCAGAGCTCCTTGCCCAGCCATTCCGCCCAACTGCCCTCGAACCCCCAGTGCAGCACCACCGGCTGGCGCAGCACCCGCAGGCGGGCGCCGGCCTGGTGCAGGCGCAGGGTGAAGTCCTTGTCCTCGCCGGTGCGCAGGCGCTCGTCGAAGCCACCGACGCGTTCGAACCACTGGCGCTGCATCAGCAGGTTGGGGGTCGGCAGCCAGGTGCTGTCCTGCACTGTCTGCCCGGCGCGCAGCGTGCGGCGCTGCCAGGCATAGGCGAACCAGGGCGCCTGGCGCGGGGTATCGCAGTCCAGGGCGAAGACATCGCCTTCGCCACGGCGGTGCAGTTCGAGCAGGCGGCCGAGCCAGTCGGCGGGCACTTCGATGTCGGCGTCGAGAAACGCCAGCCACTGCCCCTGGCTGGCCCGCGCGCCATGGTTGCGCAGGGCGCCGATGGCCATGCCTGGCAGGCTCAGCACGCGCGCGCCATGGGCCCGGGCGATACGCGGCCCGGCGTCGCTGGAGCCGTTGTCCACCACCAGCACCTCGCAGGCCAGGCCTGCCTGCGTGGCGGCGGCCTGTACCGCCTGCAAGGTCCGGGCGATGTGCCGGGCCTCGTTGAGCATGGGGATGACGACGCTGACCAGGTTCATGCCACGCCCCCCACCGCCCGCGTTTCGGCGGCCTTGCGCCAGGCCACGCTGGACAGCGCCAGCATCAGCCACAGGTACTTGTGGCTGGGGGCGCTGAGGAACATCAGGAACAGCGCCAGGGCAAGCATGCTCATGGTCAGGTGGGTCATCATGTCGGCCTGGTCCTGGTCGCCGGCGGCCTGCCAGGCGGCGCGCGCTCGCCAGAAGTTGCGCAGGGCCAGGGCGATCATGCCGACGAACAGCAGCCCGGCCGGCAACCCGGTTTCGCTGACGATCTCCAGGTAGGTGTTGTGGGCCCGGCGGTAGAGGTCGGTGACCTTGCTGTTGACCGGGGCGAAGGCTTTGGAGAAACCGGTGCTGGCATAGTGCAGCGGGAAGGTGCCAGGGCCGGTGCCCAACACCGGGCTGTCGCTGATCATCTCCCTGCCCACCACCAGGTAGGAGGCGCGGCGGCCCAGGGACTCGTCCTTGTGCGCATTGACCCCGGACTTGAGCAGCACCAGCGACTGGATACGCTCGACGTAGCCGGCCGGCATCAGCGCCGCCCCCAGCGGCAACACGATGGCCAGGCCGAGCATGGCGAACCCCAGGTGCCGCGGGCGGATGCGCCGCAGCTGTTCGCGGTAGTTGTAGAGCACGATGACCAGGCTGATCATCAGCACCACCAGGCCCGAGCGCGATTCGGTCTTGGTCATGCCGGCCAGCAGCAACAGGCAGCAGGCGGCCCAGAACAGCTTGACCGGCACCTGGCGGCCCTTGATCGCCAGCCACAGGCTCATCGGCATGGCCACGGTGATCAGCATGGCGAACAGGTTGGGGTCGAGCATCGCGGTGGCGCGGCCCTGTTCCTGGTACTTGGTGGAGAGGATGGCGAACAGGCACATCACGCACACGCTCAGGCTCACCAGCCGCGCCAGCATGGCCAGGTTCAGGTCGCGACCGACCAGCAGGGCGATGACGAACACCACCAGGCCGACGATCAGTTCACGCAGGTGGCCCAGGGACAGGGCCAGGTTGTCGCTGGTCCACAGGCTCAGCAGGTACAGCACCAAAAACGGCAGCAGCAGGCGCCAGTGGCTGCTGCGCAGGCGTTCGCCGGGCAACTGGCGCACGGCCAGTTGCAGGGCCAGGATCAGCGCCAGGCCGACCCCGACCAGCTTGGCGCCGGAGAGCAGGCCGTCCTTGAGCAGCCCCTCCAGCGGGACCAGCGTGGCGATCGCCAGCAGCCCCCAGGCCGGGCGCCGGTACAGCACCAGCGCACCGGCCAGGGCGAGCACCGCGCCCGGCGCCAGGTAGGGATAGGGGCTGGCCAGCAGCACCAGGCACAGCAGGCCGGCCAGGCTGACCAGCGACAGTGGGATGATCATGTGACAACCTCCTGTGCCGCGCCCTGGTAGACCTGGGCCCAGTGCCGTGCCAGGGTCGGCAGGTGGTAGCGTTCCTGCTGGGTCTGGCGGGCACGGGCCACCAGTTCGGCGACCTGCGCCGGGTCGTCGAGCAGGGCTTGCAGGTGCCGCCCCAGCTCGTCGACCGCCAGCGGCCGGGCCAGCAGGCCGTTGCGGCCGTGTTCGATGACATCGGGGATGCCGCCGACGCCGAAAGCCACCACCGGCACGCCTTCTTGCATGGCTTCGAGCAGGATCATCGGCGTGCCTTCGGTGCGCGAGCTGATCACCAGGGTGTCCAACCGCGCCATCCAGCTGCGCATGTCGTGCTGAAAGCCCGGCAGGCTGATGCGCTCGCCCAGCCCGGCGGCATCGATGCGGGCCTGCAGCGCGGCGCGTTCCGGGCCATCGCCGAGCATCACCGCCTGTAGCCGGGGGTGGCGCTGGCACAGCGGGATCAGGGTGTCGAGGAACAGGTCCGGGCCTTTCTCGCGGCTCAAGCGGCCCACGTAGCCGACCAGCCACTGGCCGTTGCCGTGGACACGCCTGGGCGCTGCGGCGGCCTGCGGCAGGCCATTGGGGATCACCTGCAGCTTGCCGGCCGCGACCCCCGCCTGACGCAGCAGCGCGGCGATGCTCTCGGCCACGCAGACCACCCGCTGCACCTTGGGTGTGCGGCACAGCTGCAAGGTGAGCCAGGTGTATAGGCGCTGCTTGCGGTTGCTCGGGGTGAAGCCGTGCTGGGTACTGACCAGCGGCAGGCGCCATAGGGTCGCGCCCAGCCAGCCGAACACCAGGCCCTTGAAGTTGTGGGTGTTGATCAAGGGCCGTTCACCCCGGTACTGGTGCAGCTGTGCCAGCAACTGCACCAGGCCCTGGCACGATTGACACGCGACGCCGGCCTCGCGAAAGCGCGCCACCAGCTGCGCCGGGGCATCGAGGAACAGCACCCGATGCTGGCCCGGCGTGGCCTGGCAGTGGTCCAGCAGCATGCGCTCGGCACCGTAGAACCCGCCACTGCTGAGCAGATGGAGGATCGGCCGGTGGCCGGCGGGCACGGCGGCGTTCAATTGCGCACCCAGTGCATCAGGCGTGGCAGCGACCAGGACCGATGCGGGTTGGGCAGGGCCGGAGCCTGGTCGTTGATCACCAGCAGCACCGGCAGGTCCAGTTGATGGGCGATCTGCGCCGGATGCTTGAAGCGATGGTCGAAGAACTCCTTGATGTAGACCAGGGCGATCGACAGCAGGATGCCCGTGAGCAGGCCGAACGGGATGATCAGGCCAGGTTTGGGGAAGGCCGCGGTGGTCGGCTCGTACGGCGCGCTGAGGATCCGCGCGTTGGACTGGCTGCCATCGAGCAGGCCCTGGCCACGGCTTTCCTCGTAGCGCTGGGCGTAGGTGGAGAAGGCCTTGTGCAGGGCATCGATCTCGGTGTCCAGCTGGCGGGTCTTGCTCTGGGTCTCGCGCAGTTGGTGGATGCGCGCCTTGTAGTCGGCGATGCGCTGGGTCTTCTGGTCGATCACCTGCTGAGTCACGGCCAGGTCCTGCTGGCGTTCGCGGATACGGTTGTCGACGATCTTGAGGAACTGCTGGCGGGTGCGGCCGATCTGCTCGCGCAGCAGCAGCATGGGTTCGGCGCTGGCCTGGAACACGGCCAGGTCGGCGCCGTAGCGGGCCACCTGACTGGTCAGCTGTTCACCCAGTTGCTTGATCTCGCGGTCCTCGAAGGCCACGTTGTCGACCGTGGTGGTGAAGGTGTAGGGGAAGCTGTAGTCGGTCATCCTGGCCTTGTTGGCCATGGCCATGCTGCTCTTGAGGTAGTCCAGCCACTGGCGGTTCTGCAACTGCCGGTCGCGGTACAGGTTCAGCGCCTGCTCCTCGGTGTTGATGGCGTTGAGGCGGAAGGTGATCTCCTCTTTCGGGTCCGACGAGCCGACCGCTTCGAGCAGGCCGAGGCGCTGGCTCTCCAGGTCGCCCAGGCGGGCCTGGTAGTGCAGCTTCTTCTGCTCGTAGAAGGTTTCCGGCAGTTCGTTGGACTGCAAGTCCTGGCGGTTCTTCAGGAAGTTGTCGAGCAAGCGCTGGACGAACAGGGTGCCGAGCTTGGGATCGTCGGCGCTGTAGATCACCGAGATCACGTTGGAGCCGGGCAGGGTCTCGACGGTGAGTTCCTTGATCGCCTGGTCGGTGAGGTCATCCAGCGCGGTGTCGCGCTGTTCGGCCACCTCGTTGCCGAACAGGCGCTTGAGCGGGTCGGTCACGTGTTCGCGCAGGGGCACGGACACATAGCGCTGCAGCAGGCCGGGCTCGGCCTGGTAGTGGCCTTCCTGGCGCAGCTGGTCGATGGTCTGGCGGATCAGCGTCGGCGAGCGCAGGATGTTGCTCTCGGTCTCCATGTCGGCCAGCGAGGGCGGGATGAAGCGGTCGGCTTCCTGGGTCAGGGACGAGCTGGTGTCGCTCTGCGAGAGCTTCTTGGACTGCACGATGACCTCGGCGGTGATGTCGTAGCTCTGCTTGAGCACCAGCGGCAGCACCACGGCGATCACCGCGAAGATCAGGAACACCCGTTTGACCAACTGGCGGTTGGCGAAGAAGATCCGGAAGAACTCATGCACGTAGTTCTCTTTGGGTTGCGTAGTCATGGCGTTCTCCCGGTCATTCGGCGTCGATTTCGCGCCGGTCGTTGTTGTCGTCCTTGCTGTCCAGGCGATAGCTGAAGTTCACGCCCATGCCCTGGAACAGGATCACGTCGGCCAGTTGCCGGGACAGCTCGCCAGCGCTGGCCAGCTTGGTCTTGGGCACGTAGAGCATGTCCTCGGGCTGCAGGTAGGCGATCGCCTGGCTTTTCCCCGACAGCGCTTCGTCGACGTCGTAGTTGTAGGCCTGCACGGTGTTGCCGTTGCGCCGCATGATCACCACCGAGCCGAGCCTGGCCTTGATGGTCGGGCCGCGTGCCAGGGTCAGCGCCTCGAGCACCGAAACCGGGCGGCGGATCGGGAAGGCGCCGGGCTGGCCGACCTCGCCGAGCACGTAGATCTCGTTGACGGCGGTGGACTTGAGCAGCACATCGACGGTCATGCGCCCCGGCAGGCTGGCGTAGCGCTCGTTGAGGTAGTCGCGCAGCTGGTTGACGGTCATGCCCTGCAGCGGGATCGAGCCGATCTCGGGGAAGGTCGCGCGCCCGTCCATGCCCACGGTGATGTCGCGGCTCATGCCGGTGCCGGGGTGGGTCAGGGCATCCTTCATGGTGCTCATGGGGCTGAGCACGCGCACCGTGACCTGGTCGCGGTTGCGCTGGAACACGCGCTTGTTGCGATAGGCCTGCTGGATGGCGCTCTCGGCTTCGGCGGTGCTCATGCCGGCGATGTTCACGCTGGTGTTGGTGCTGGGCAGGGTGATGCTGCCGTCGGGCTGCACCAGTTGGCTGCCATTGAGGTTGCCGGCGGCGAGGAAATTCAGGTCGACGGTATCGCCGGTCTGGATGCGGTAGGCCCCCGAGCTGCTGCTACTGCCGAGGTGGAAGATCACTTCCAGCACGTCCTGCGGGCGCAGCACCTGTTCCTGGCGGGCGATCTCGGTGTTCTGCGCCTCGGTGGGCGGCGCGGTGAGGATCTGTACCGGCATCTGCCGGGCTTCCTGGCTGGCGCAGCCGGTCAGTGCCAGCACGCACAGGGCAATCGATGGGTATTTCATGGTGGGTATCCTGTGCTGGCCTCAGAGGTTGTCGTACAGCCACTTGGGCATGTAGTACTTGCGCTTGTTGAACACGCTGCCGATCAGCCGCGCGCCGGCCTGGCTCAGGCGCTGGGCGGCGGCCTGGGCGACTTCCCAGCGCGTCTGCTCGCCGCACACCACGAGGATCACGCCATCGACCAGGGGGCCGATCACCAGGCTGTCGGCGCTGGCATAGACGGCTTCGCCGTCGATCACCACGAAGCGGTACTGGGCCGCGAGCTGGCGCAGCAGCACGCGCAGGCGCTCGGGGTCGAGGCGGTCGCGGCCACGTATCCAGGTGCCGCCGGGGAGCATGTCGAATGCCTGGTCGGACAAGCGCACGATGCAGTCCTCGGCCAGTGGCGGGGTGTCCTGGTCGAACAGCAGGTCGGTGAACCCGCGCAGCTTGCCCAGGCCCAGTTGCTGGCTGAGGCTGTTGGCACTGTTGCTGCTGTCGATCAGCAGCACGCTGCCCGCGCTCATCAGGGCCAGTTGGCTGGCGAAGGCCAGGGTGCTGGTACTGGTGCCGCTGCCGGTGTTGGCCGCGGTCAGCAACAGGGTGCGCTGGTCGAGGTCAAGGACAGTGGCGGTCAGGTTGGTCTCGCTCGGGGTGGCGATACTCAGGCTTCTCGAAGTGGAACCGTCCATCTCAACTTGCTCCGTGGCCAGTGAAGACTTTGAACGGAGTCTTGAAGAGGATCTTCAGGTCCAGCATCAGGCTCTGTTCGTTGATGTAGCTCAGGTCTAGCTCTACGCGTTGGTCGAAGTCGATGTTGCTGCGTCCGGAGATCTGCCAGAGGCCGGTCATGCCGGGGTAGATGGACAGCCGCGCGAGGTGGTTGTCCTTGTAGCGGTAGGCGTTGAACGAGGTGGGGCGCGGGCCGACCAGGCGCATGTCGCCGGTGACCACGTTGATCAGGTTGGGCAGCTCGTCCAGGCTGCTGCGCCGTAGCCAGCCGCCGACCGAGGTGATGCGCGGGTCCTTGTCGATCTTGAAGTCGATGGCATCGGCGCCGTGCTTGTTCAGGTGGCGCAGCGACTCCTTCAGTGCCTCGGCGTCGGCGACCATGGTGCGGAACTTGAACATGCCGAACACCCGCCCGCGGTAGCCAGTGCGCTTTTGCACGAAGAACACCGGGCCCGGGCTCGAACGCTTGATCAGCACGGCGAGCACGATGAACAGGGGTGATAGCACCAGCAGCAAGGCCAGTGCGGCGAGGCACGACAGCACGCGGTTGGTCCGCGACAGGGTCCACGGTCGCCCACCGACGCGGCCGGTAAGCCAGCCGCGGCCCTGCATGTGGATGGCCGCGTCGATGCGCTGCCGGTGCAGTGGGTCCATGCGTTTGTCCTGGTGCAGCGCCTGCAATTGCGCGCTTCTGGGTTGTCCCGTCATACCGCCCTCCGTTGATCCGCCTGCTCGCCTGCCGGGGTGGTCGTCGTGGCGTTGGGCGCGCAGTACTCTTGAAACCAGGCGATGAATCGCCTGAGCCCTTCATCGAGGGAAACCTGTGGGGTGAAGCCGGTGACCCGGGCCAGGGCGCTGGCATCGGCGCAGGTGGCCAGCACGTCGCCCGGCTGCAACGGCAGCAGCTCGATCACTGCATTGCGTTGCAGGTGCTTCTCCAGCAGCGCCAGGTAGTCGAGCAGTTCCACCGGGCGCTGCCCGCCAATGTTGTAGAGGCGCCAGGGCGCCTGGCTGCTGGCCGGGTCGGGGGCATGGGGGTTCCAGTCCGGGTCGCCTGCCGGCGCCCGTGGCATCAGCCGCACCAGGCTTTCGACGATGTCGTCGATATAGGTGAAGTCGCGCTGGTGGCGGCCATGGTTGAACAGCTGAATCGGCCGGCCTTCGCTGATCGCCTTGGCGAACTGCATCGGCGACATGTCCGGGCGGCCCCAGGGGCCGTACACGGTGAAGAAGCGCAGGCCGCTGCAAGGGATGCCGAACAGGTGGCTGTAGCTGTGGGCCATGGCCTCGTTGGCCTTCTTGGTGGCGGCGTACAGTGACAGCGGATGGTCGACGGTGTCCTGCACGCGGTACGGGGTCTGCCGGTTGGCCCCGTACACCGAGCTGGACGAGGCGTATAGCAGGTGCTGCACTGGGTGGCGGCGGCAACCCTCGAGGATGTTGAGGAATCCGACCAGGTTGCTGTCGATGTAGGCCTGGGGGTTTTGCAACGAATGGCGCACGCCGGCCTGGGCGGCCAGGTGCACCACCACCTCCGGGCGCTCCATGGCGAACAGCCGGGCCATGCCGTCGCGGTCGCTCAGGTCGAGGTGGCGCAGGTTGAAGTCGCCGCCTTGCTGGCGGACCCAGAGCACCCGCGCATGCTTGATGGCCGGATCGTAGTAGTCGTTGAAATTGTCCAGCCCCACCACCTGGTGGCCGTCGCGCAGCAGGCGCAGGCAGGTGTGGGCACCGATGAAACCGGCCGCGCCGGTGACCAGCACTTTCATGGCGCACCCACTTGTGGGGCGACCTGGCGCAGGCCGATGCCGCTGTAGAGCAGGCCATGGGCCGCCACCTGCTCGGGGTTGTACAGGTTGCGTCCGTCGACGATCACCCGTTCGCGCAGCTTGCTGGCCAGCAGGGCGAAGTCGACCACGCGAAAGTTCTTCCATTCGGTGCAGATCACCAGGGCATCAGCGTCCTGCAGGGTGTCGTCGCGGGTGGCGCACAACTGCAGGTCGTCACGGTAGCCGTAGAGGCGCCGGCATTCGTCCATGGCCTCTGGGTCGTAGGCGCGCACGGTGGCGCCTTCGGCCCACAGCGCTTCCATCAGGTAGCGGCTGGGCGCCTCGCGCATGTCGTCGGTGTTGGGTTTGAAGGCCAGGCCCCAGAGCGCGATGGACTTGCCGGCCAGCGGCGTGCCCAGGCGCTGCTTGAGCTTGGCGAAGAGGATCTGGCGTTGCCGGTCATTGACCTCGGTGACGCTCTGCAGCAGGCGCAGCGGCATACCGCTGCGCTCGGCGGTGTGCAGCAGGGCCTTGAGGTCCTTGGGGAAGCACGAGCCACCGAAGCCGCAACCGGGGTAGATGAAGTGATAGCCGATGCGCGGGTCGGAGCCGATGCCCCGGCGCACCGCCTCGATGTCGGCGCCCAGCTGCTCGCTGAGGTTGGCCAGCTCGTTCATGAAGCTGATGCGCGTGGCGAGCATGGCGTTGGCAGCGTACTTGGTCAGCTCGGCGCTGCGGTTGTCCATGAACATCAGTTTTTCGTGGTTGCGGCAGAACGGGGCGTAGAGCTCGGCCAGTTGGTCGTGGGCGATCTCGTCGCGGGTGCCGACGATGATGCGGTCCGGGCGCATGCAATCGGCCAGGGCACTGCCTTCCTTGAGAAACTCGGGGTTGGACACCACGCGCACTTGCAACTGGCCCTTGCCCAGGCGCTGCAGTTCCTCGCGGGCCAGGGCCAGGACCTGGTCGGCGGTCCCCACCGGCACGGTGGACTTGACGATCAGGGTGCGGTCCTGCTCCATCAGCGCGACGATCTGGCGGGTGACATCGAGCACATGGGAGAGGTCGGCCGAGCCATCCTCGTCGGGCGGGGTGCCGACGGCGATGAAGATCAGCTCGGCGTGGCTGACGGCATCGCTGGCCTGGGTGCTGAACAACAGGCGACCGTCCTTGATGTTGTCTTCCAGCAGCTCCGACAGGCCTGGCTCGCTGATCGGCGGCACGCCCTGGCGCAATTGGTTGATCTTGTGGGCGTCGACATCCACGCACAGGACCCGGTGGCCTACATCTGCCAGGGCCGCCGCCTGTACCAGACCGACATAACCAGTACCAAAAACGCTCACGTCCATGCGCAGTGCCTCGTATGGATGAGTAATAGGGATGAAACAAGGTGGTGAATTCGGTATAGCTCAGCCGTCCGGTTTTGCGTCAAAGCAATGGCATGTTTCGTTGAATTTACAAGCGCTGAGCGAGAGGGCCATCTGCCATCAACCCTTTTCCAATCCGTGAGTTAGCGTGGAAAGCTACTGGCAATTGGCCGGTTAGCAAACCGATGAACGGTCAAAGGCCGCGAAAAACGTGGGCTGTACGTGATAGAGAGTCTCAAGGATGAGTCACTTGTACCGCCAAAATACAGCGTGACGTTAACGCCGGAAAATTGACTTTCTCGGCTTGTGATTTGTTACAGGGCTGCTACGGTTTGAAGGGAAAACCATGACCGGAGTGGCCGAATCATGCGCGCAGGGATCAAGGGATTGTTGCTGGTCGCCTACCTGGCGAGCTTCCACACGTATTACCAGGAGCGGATGGAAGCACTGGGCATCGGCCCTGCATTGCTGATGTACCTGGGGCTGTTCGCGATCACGACCGTGGCCTTGCTGTTGACGGCCTGGATACGTCCTGCCTGGGTACGCTGGCCACTGGCCGTGGCGTTGACGGCCAGTGCGGTGTTCTTCGATGCCTACACCCGCATCACCGATTCGTACCTGACCTACAGCGCGTTCGTCTCCATGGTCTATTCCGGCGGCTTCATCCACGAGGCGCTGCAGCAGTACCAGCAGGCGATCAGCGTGGCCCTGGCCAAGGGGCTTTTGCTGCTGTTCGGCATCGGCCTGCGGCCGGGCGCCGTGCCTCGTTTGCCACGGCTGGTGCCGGTCGCGGCACCGTTGCTGGCCTTGCTGCTGCTGATCGGCATCCTGTTCGTGCGTGCCGGCGAAGGTGCCCGTGGCCTGCCGGTGATGTACACGCCGCTGGCCTACCTGAGCCTGTTCACCTACGAGTCGCTGCACGACAGCGTCGGGCCGCGCCAGCCGGTGACCCTGGCCCGTTCGGGGTCGCCCCTGGCACGGGACATCGTGCTGGTGATCGACGAAAGCGTCGCCGGCAACTACCTGGACCTGAACACCCCGGCGGGGGTCACCAGTCACCTGGCCCAGGCGCAGCCCGGGGTGGAGATCTTCAACTACGGCTATGCGGCGGCGGTGGCCAACTGCAGTGCCGACACCAACGTTACCTTGCGCTATGGCGGGACCCGCGCCGATTACCTGCGGATCAACTCGACCGGCCCATCGATCTGGCAGTACGCCAAGCAGGCGGGGCTGGGCACGGTCTACATCGATGGGCAACGTACCGGCGGCAAGCTGCAGAACCTGATGACCGAAACCGAGAAGCGCGACATCGACCGCTTCGTGCAGTTCGACGACACGCCGGTGATGCAGCGCGATATGGCCGCGTTGCAGACACTGGTGCAGCTGCTGCGGGACGACCAGGCGCAGTTGATCGTGATCAACAAGGTCGGCGCCCACTTCCCGGTGCACGACAAGTACCCCGACGCATTCATGCAGTACCAGCCGGCGCTGCCGCGTGGGCGCTTCGCCGACGTTGCCGACACCGGCACCCGCGAAGGTTTCGATGGCCGGCCGCAGGACTGGGTGCTGTATCGCAACTCGTACCGTAACAGCCTGCTGTGGAGCGTGGGCGAGTTCTTTCGGCGCCTGTTCGCCGAGGGCGACCTGAGCCAGGCGGTGGTGATCTATACCTCCGACCATGGGCAGGACCTGCATGAGCGGGGCGATCCGGGGTTGAACACCCATTGCGGCAGCGACCCGGTGGCGGAGGAGGGGTTGGTGCCATTGGTGGTGATCCAGGGCCAGGGGGTGAAGTCGCTCGACTGGCGCGCGCACCTGGGCGACAACCACAACGCTTCCAGCCACTACAACATCTTCCCGACCCTGCTGAGCCTGATGGGGTATGACCGGGCAGGGGTGACGGCGATGTACGGGCGGGCGCTGGATGTGGCGACCGAGGACCCCTTCACCTTCAACGTGCGATTCAATGCGCGGCTGGGGGCGAAGCCGGATTTCCGGCGTATCGACCTGGGGCGGATCGTGACGCCCAAGCCGGACAAGGTGATCGCGGTGCAGTAGTCATCCTGGGGCCAGGTGCCATCCCGAGGTCATTAGGGCCGCTTCGCGCCCCAAAAGGGGACAGCACCGCGTCACGCCAACGCCAGGGGATGCAACGCCCGGAACCCTTGTGCCTCTTCCACCAGCCAGTCATGCACCGCCCGTGCCCCCGGTTGGCCCAGGCCCCCCGGCGGGTAGTGCAGCATGTAGCGCTTGTGATTGGCGATCGGCATGCCGAACGGCACGATCAGCGCCCCGCGCTCGAGCTCGTCGTTGAGCAGGGTGCGCCGGGCGATGGCCACACCGACCCCGGCAATGGCTGCCTCGATGGTCAGGTGGTTGCGGTTGAAGGTGTGCCCGCGGCGCACATCCAGCCCACCTGCGCCGATGCTCTGCAGGTAGAACTCCCATTCGGCGTATTCCGAGCTGCCACGCCAGGCGGTGATGTCGTGCAGCAATGGGTAGTGCACCAGGTCCGCAGGGCCATGCAGGGGCGGGCGCCCGCGCAGCAGGGCCGGCGAGCACACCGGGAAGATCTGCTCCTCCAGCAGCGGGGTCGAGCGCATGCCCGGGTAGCTGCCATCGTTGAGGTCGATGGCCAGGTCGAAATCGTCCGGGTGCAAGGCCTGGTTGCTGTCCTCGGCCACCAGGCGCAGCTCGATGTCCGGGTAGCGCTGCTGGAAGCGCGGCAGGCGGGGTGTCAGCCACTTGGCCAGGAACGAGGGGATCGATCGCAGGCGCAGGGTGCCGCGGATCTCGCCGGCATCCAGGCGCAGCAGTTCGGCTTCGATGCTGCCATAGGCTTCGGTCACCGTCTGCGCCAGGCGCTGGCCCTCGGCGCTCAGCTCCACGCCACGGGCCCGGCGCAGGAACAGGCGGTAGCCCAGGCGCTCCTCCAATTGGCGCATCTGCTGGCTGACGGCACCGGGGGTGATGTGCAGTTCCTCGGCGCAGCGGGTGAACGACAGGTGCCGCGCCGCGCAGGAGAATACATGCAGCCAGACGAACAGCTGGCCATTGAGTTGTCGTCGCATCGTTTAGTTAGGCTAAAGCCTTGCTTAGGAACTTTCGTTGGTCATTGGCGGGTGTGCGCGGCAGTATCGCGCAAATTCGCAATACCGTTCAATTTTTCCAGAGAGCCGTGTCACGGCGCAGTCGCCCGTCACGGTCAGGCATTAGCATGGCTATCAGTGTTTTCGACCTTTTCAAGATTGGCATCGGCCCCTCCAGCTCCCATACCGTCGGCCCGATGCGTGCCGCGGCCACTTTCGCCCAAGCCCTGCGCGAGCGCGGGCTGCTGGCGCAGGTGAGGCGTGTCGAGGTACGCCTGTACGGCTCGCTGTCGGCCACCGGCGTTGGCCATGCCACCGACCGTGCCTGCCTGCTTGGCCTGATGGGCCAGTGGCCGGACCGTATCGAGCCGCAGAGCATCGAGCCACGCATCGAGCAGTTGCTGGATACGCAGCGGCTGATGCTCGACGGCAGCCACCCGGTGGCCTTCCAGTATGCCCGTGACCTGCTGCTGCTCGACGAGAACCTGCCGTACCACCCCAACGCCATGCGCTTGCACGCCTTTGGCGAGCACGGGCAGCGCTTCAGCCAGACCTACTATTCCATCGGCGGTGGCTTCGTCGTCGAGCAAGGCGAGATCGATGCCCCCGAGGCCAATGCCGACCCGGTGCGCCTGCCCTATGAATTTTCCAGCGCCGCAGAGCTTCTGGCGCTGTGCAGGGCGCACCGGCTCAGCGTCAGCCAACTGATGCTGGCCAACGAATGCACCTGGCGACCGCAGGCCGAGGTGCGCGAGGGCTTGCTGAAGATCTGGGCGGCGATGGGCGAGTGCGTCGCCAACGGCCTGCGCAACGAGGGCATCCTGCCTGGGGGGCTCAAGGTCAGGCGCCGCGCTGCACGCTTGCACCGCAGCCTGCAGGAGGCGGGCAAGCCCAACGTGATCGGCTCGACCCTGAGCGCCATGGAATGGGTCAACCTGTTCGCGTTGGCCGTCAACGAAGAGAACGCCGCCGGCGGGCGCATGGTCACCGCGCCCACCAATGGCGCGGCCGGCATCATCCCGGCCGTGTTGCACTACTACATGAAGTTCAACCCCGGCGCCAGCGACGACGATGTGGTGGCGTTCCTGCTGGCCGCGGCGGCGGTGGGCATCCTGTGCAAGAAGAACGCCTCGATCTCCGGCGCCGAAGTCGGTTGCCAGGGCGAGGTCGGTTCGGCCTGCGCCATGGCCGCCGCGGGCCTGGCCGAGGTGCTCGGGGCGACCCCGGCGCAGTTGGAGAACGCCGCCGAGATCGCCCTGGAACACAACCTGGGGCTGACCTGCGACCCGGTCGGCGGCCTGGTCCAGGTGCCGTGCATCGAGCGCAACGCCATCGCCGCGGTCAAGGCGATCAATGCGGTGCAGATGGCCCTGCGCGGCGACGGCGAGCACTTCATCTCCCTCGACCAGGTGATCCGCACGATGCGCGATACCGGCGCCGACATGCACGACAAGTACAAGGAAACCTCGCGTGGCGGCCTGGCCGTGGCCTTCGTCGAGTGTTGATGGAGCCAGAAAAATGACGATTCGCGCCAGGGTTTTTCAAAAGTTACCCTGGCTAGGTGTACGGTTGTCGGGTTTTTGACTTTTCGCCTTGGCGAGCGCGCAAATCCAGCCTACAACTGTGAGATGGCACATTGCCTCTGGGCATCCGTCTCCAAAACCTAGGGAAGGCTTGGCGCATGACTCGTGAAAAGTACCGCACCGATATCGACGGCTTGCGCGCGGTGGCGGTGATCGCCGTCTTCGTGCATCACCTCAATACCGCGTGGCTGCCGGGCGGCTTCATCGGTGTCGACATCTTCTTCGTGATCTCCGGTTTCCTCATCACCTCCCAGGTCTTCGCCGAAGTGCGCGAAGGCCGCTTTTCCCTCAGGCGGTTCTACCAAAGGCGGATCAACCGTATCGTGCCGGCGCTGGCCACCGTGCTGCTGGCCAGCGTGGTGGTCGGTGCCTTCCTGCTGTCGCCGGTCGACCTGATGCGGCTCAACGCCACGGCGTTGTTTTCCCTGCTGGGGGTGTCGAACTTCTATATCTGGATCACGTACGGCAACTACTTCGCCGCCGACGCCAGCGAAGCGCCTTTGCTGCACACCTGGTCGCTGGGCATCGAGGAGCAGTTCTACGTGGTCTGGCCGCTGCTGGTGGTGCTGGTGTACCGGCTGGCTCCCCGCCACCTGCTGCTGGTGCTGGGCGTGGGGGTGGCGCTGGCCGTGGCGTTCTCCCACTACGCCACCGGGATGTTCGCCACGGCGTCCTACTACTTGCTGCCCACGCGCTTCTTCGAGCTGATGCTCGGGGGTTGGCTGGGCCTGTACCTGCAGCAGCCACGGGCCATCGGTCGTGTGCGTGCCGGGGTGTGCACGGTGCTTGGCTACCTGCTGATCGGCGTATCGCTGGCATGGCTCGGCGAAGGTGCGCCGTTCCCTGGTCTCAACGCACTCTGGCCCTGCCTGGGTGCGGCCTTGCTGATCTACGCCGGGGCGGGTGGGGCACGGTCGCCGTTGTTGAGTAGCCGGCCGATGGTGTTCATCGGGCTGATCTCCTACTCCCTGTACCTGTGGCATTGGCCGTTGATCGCCTACCTCAACTACTTGGGCGTCCCCATTACCCTGGGCGTGGGCGGCGCCGTGGTGGTGGTCGCGGTGCTGCTGTCCTGGCTGTCCTGGCGCTATGTCGAGGTGCCGATGCGCCGCAGCGGGGTGCAGCTGCGCTTTGCCCAGGTGTTCTTCCGGCGCTTCGCGGTGCCGGCGCTGGGCTTGGTGCTGGTGGCAGGGGTGACCCAGCAGTTCGAAGGGTTCCCGCAGCGCTTCAGTGCCAAGGTCGAGAGCCTGGAGGCCATGACCTTGAGCAAGCCTGCCGAGATCCGCCGGGGCTGCCATGTGGTCAATGCCCTGTACACCACCGGGCCCAAGGACGACTGCCGCCTGGGTGCCGAGAAGCCGGCCATCGACGGCATCCTGGTGGGTGACTCCTTCGCCAACCATTTCTCGGGCATGGTGGACATCCTGGCGCGGCCAGACAACATCAGCCTGATGGACTACACCATCGACAACTGCCTGCCGGTGCTCGGCTACACCGGCGGCATGTCGCCTGTGTACGCGACCCATTGCGACTTGCGCAATGCGCGGGTGTTCGACCTGATCGAGCGCAACCGCTACCGCTATGTGGTGCTGGCGGGCAGCTGGCCGCGCGACGAAGCGGCCAAGGGCATCATCGAGGACAGCATCCGCCATGCCGTGGAGCACAGCGGCCAGGTCATCGTGATCCTCAACAACCAGCCCATCGACAAGGCCGCCACCTGCCCGATCCGCCGGCTCATGTTCGACCTGCAGCGCCAGTGCGAGACCGACGAAAGCAGCCGGCCCCACTACTGGGCGCAGATCCGCGCCAAGTACCCCCAGGTGCGCTTCATCGACCCCAACCAGGTGATCTGCCCGGGCCAGCGTTGCAGCCCGTTGATCGACGGCAAGCTGCTGTACCTGGACAACGCCCACCTCAACGAGGTCGGCTCGCGCTTCATCGGCCAGACGCTGCTGGAGCGGGGGTACTCGTTGTTGCGTGACCCTGTGGGGCGGTCGTGACCGGCTGTCGAGTGCGTCCTGCGGGGCGGGTGATGGGCTGATTTCCTACATGGTTCTTTGAAATACCAGACTTTGGCTTTTTGATCATTTCTGGAAAATATGCCCGTTACGGGCATATGTCGGATCCGTGGTGAGCGAAAGCTTTGCGGATGCCCTGGCCAGCAGTGTGATGGAGGTCTGTTGTGACCAGCAAACTGATTGAGTCCTTGCGCGACGACCTGTCCGCTCTCCACGAGACCGGAGCCGTTGGCAAGGTCACGATGCGTGAATTCGAAGCGATCTGCCCGGCGCCGGTTCGCGACTTCAGTGCGCTCGATATCAGGCGGTTGCGCGAGACGCTCAATTTCAGTCAGCCGGTGTTCGCACTGCACCTGCACACCTCGACTTCGACCATTCGCAAATGGGAGCAGGGTGAAACGCGTCCTGCGGGGCCTGCCTTGAAGTTGCTCAATGTCATCGCCGACAAGGGGCTGCACGCCATTCTCTGAGGTTGCTCGACCTCGTCGCGAGACGCCGGCGGGGCCCAGGGTTCGTCAGGCTGCTGACGCTCCCCAGGGCCCCGAACTGCGGTAAACGAATTGACCGTACAGGCCGCTAGCCGAGCACCTCGCGCAACCGATACCACAGCATCCCCAGCGCCAACAGCGGCGAGCGCAGCGCCTTGCCGCCGGGGAAGGTCAGGTGTGGCACGGCGCTGAATACATCCAGGCCCTGGCTGTGGCCGACGGCGATGGCCTCGGCCAGCAACTTCGCGGTCCAGTGGGTGACGTTCAGGCCATGGCCGGAATAGCCTTGGGCGTAATAGACGTTGGGGTGCTGGCTCAGCCGGCCGACCTGGGGGAACCGGTTGGCGGTGATGCCTATCATGCCGCCCCACTGGTAGTCGATGCGCACGTCGGCCAGTTGCGGGAACACCTTGAGCACCTTCGGCCGCATGTAGGCGCCGATGTCCTTCGGGTCGCGCCCGGAATAGTGACAGGCACCGCCGAACAACAGGCGCCGGTCGGCGGTCAGGCGATAGTAGTCCAGGCCCACTTTCTGGTCGCACAGGGCCATGTTCTGGGGGATCAGCGTGCGCGCGATGCGCTCGGGCAGCGGCTCGGTGGCCACCACGTAGCTGCCGGCTGGCAGCACCTTGCCGCTCAGGCGCGGCTCCAGCTCGTCCAGGTGGGCGTTGCAACCCAGCACCAGGCTCTGCGCCCGGACCTTGCCGTGGGCGCAGTGCAGGGTCACGGTGCTGCCGTGCTCGATGCGCAGCACCGGGCTGCGCTCGAACAGGCGGGCGCCGAGCCCGTGCGCTGCACGCGCCTCGCCCTGCACCAGGTCGAGCGGGTGCAGGTGGCCCGAGCCCATGTCCACCAGGCCACCGGCGTACTGGTCGCTGGCGACTACCTCATGGATGCGCTCGGGGCCGACCAGGCGTGTCTCGTGGGCGTAGCCGAGGGCTGCCAGGTCGTCCAGTTCGTGCTGGAAGGCGGCGAACTGCGTGGGGGTGTTGGCCAGCTCGCAGAAACCCCAGCGCAGGTCGCAGGCGATGCCGTACTGCTCGATGCGCCGGGCCACCAGCGCCACCGAGTCGATCCCGGCCTGTTGCAGGTAGCGCACGCCGTCCTGGCCGACGTAGCGGGCGAACCCGCTGACGTCGTGGCCGATGCCGCGGATCAGTTGGCCGCCGTTGCGCCCGCTGGCGCCCCAGCCGATGCGCCGGGCCTCCAGGAGGATCACCGAGAGGCCGCGTTCGGCCAGTTCCAGGGCGGTGTTGACCCCGGTCAGGCCGCCGCCGACCACGCAGACATCGGCGCTCAGCTCGCCTTCGAGCTTGGGGTAGGGCGCCAGGTCGCGCGCCGTGGCGGCGTAGTAGGAGGTCGTGTGTTCGTAGGTCTGGGACATGGTGCGGGCTCGGCTTAGCGGTTGGATTTGATCTTGCTCCAGGAGCGGGTCATGAGCCGCATGATCTTCGGGCTCTGGGTGTTGGAGACGTACAGCTTGTCCAGCACCTCCTGGGGCGGGTAGATCTCGGGGTTGTCCACCAGCGACGCGTCCATGTAGGCCTTGGCGTCCGGGTTGGCGTTGGCGTAGCCAACGGCAGCGCTGACCTTGGCGATCACCTGCGGGTCGAGCAGGTAGTCGATGAAGGCCAGGGCCTGTTCGGGGTTGTTGGCGTCCTTGGGAATGGCCAGCAGGTCGAACCACAGGTTGCTGCCTTCCTTGGGAATGCTGTAGGCGACCTTCACCCCGTTGTTGGCCTCCAGCGCGCGGTTGGCCGCCTGGAACACGTCGCCGGAGTAGCCGAAGGCCACGCAGACATCGCCGTTGGCCAGGTCCGAGACGTACTTGGAGGAATGGAAGTAGGTGACGTACGGGCGCAGCTCCAGCAGCTTGGCCTCGGCCTTGGCATAGTCGGCAGGTGCCTCGCTGTTCGGGTCCATGCCCAGGTAGTGGAGCATGGCCGGGAACATCTCGTCGGGCGAGTCCATGAAGGCCACGCCGCACTGCTTGAGCTTCTTCAGGTTCTCTGGCTCGAACAGCACCGCCCAGGAGTCGATGCGCTCGATGCCCAGCACCGCCTTGACCTTGTCGACGTTGTAGCCGATGCCATTGGTGCCCCACAGGTAGGGCACGGCATAGGTGTTGCCCGGGTCGTTGCGTTCCAGTTGCTTGAGCAACGTCGGGTCCAGGTGCTTCCAGTTCGGCAGCTTGCTGCGTTCCAGCGGCATGAAGGCGCCGGCTTGGGCCTGGCGGGCGAGGAAATGGTTGGAAGGCACCACCACGTCGTAGCCGGTGCGCCCGGCCAACAGCTTGCCCTCCAGGGTCTCGTTGGAGTCGAACACGTCGTAGATCACCTTGATCCCGCGGCTGGCCTGGAAGTCGGCCAGGGTGGTGTCACCGATGTAGTCGGTCCAGTTGTACACGCTGACCGTCGGCTGGGCCTGGGCGGTCGCGCCGAACAGCAGGGTGAGTGCGGTGGGAATCAGGGATGGTAAATGACGCATGTCGACACCTCGTTGGTCTTGTTCTTGGGTTCGGTGTAACAGGGGCTGCGCTGCAGCCCATCGCCGGCCAGCCGGCACCCACGGCGCCCTGGGCAGGGCGCATGACGGGTGGGCACCGTTGGCCCTGTGGATCAGACGCTCAGCAGCAGGAACTCACGCTCCCACGAGCTGATCACGCGCTTGAAGTTCTCGTGCTCGGCGCGCTTGACCGCCACGTAGCCACGGACGAACTGGCGGCCCAGGTAACGCTGCAGAGTCTGGCAATCCTCCATGTGCTGCAGCGCGTCCTCGATGGTGATCGGCAGGCGCAGGTTGCGCCGCTCGTAGGCCCGGCCCTGGACCGGCGCGCTGGGCTCGATGCGCTCGACCATGCCCAGGTAGCCGCACAGCAGGCTCGCGGCGATCGCCAGGTAGGGGTTGGCGTCGGCGCCGGGCAGGCGGTTTTCCACGCGCATGGCCTCGGGGCTGGAGGTGGGGACGCGCAGGCCGGCGGTGCGGTTTTCCTCGCCCCACTCGACGTTCACCGGCGCCGAGGTGTCCGGCAGGAAGCGGCGGAACGAGTTGACGTTCGGCGCGAACATCGGCAGCACCTTGGGGATGTACTTCTGCAGGCCGCCGATGTGGTGCAGGAACAGCTCGCTCATGCTGCCGTCATCGTTGGCGAACACCGGCTTGCCGGTGGCGATGTCGACCACGCTCTGGTGCAGGTGCATGGCGCTGCCCGGCTCGTCGGTGATCGGCTTGGCCATGAAGGTGGCGGTGACATTGTGCTTGAGCGCCGCCTCGCGCAGGGTGCGCTTGAACACGGTGATCTGGTCGGCAAGGTCGAGGGCGTCGCCATGACGGAAGTTGATCTCCATCTGTGCCGGGCCGTCCTCGTGGATCAGCGTGTCCAGGTCCAGGCCCTGGAGTTCGCACCAGTCGTAGACGTCCTCGAACAGCGGGTCGAACTCGTTGGCCGCGTCGATGGAGAACGACTGGCGGCCGCTTTCGGCGCGGCCCGAGCGGCCCAGCGGGGCCAGCAGGGGCAGGTCCGGGTCTTCGCAGCGCTGGGTCAGGTAGAACTCCATTTCCGGCGCCACGATCGGTTGCCAGCCCTGGTCGGCGTACAGCTTGAGGACTTTCTTGAGGACGTTGCGCGGCGACAGCTCGATGGGGTTGCCCTGCTTGTCGAACGTATCGTGGATGACGATGGCGGTGGGTTCGAGGGCCCAGGGAATCTGGTACACCGCGGCCGGGTCGGGGCGGCAGACCATGTCGATGTCGGCCGGGTCGAGCAGGTCGTAGTAGATATCGTCGTCGACGTAGTCGCCGGTGACCGTCTGCAGCAGCACGCTCTCGGGCAGGCGCATGCCTCGCTCGTGGAGGAACTTGGCGGTGGGCGCGATCTTGCCGCGGGCGATGCCGGTCAGGTCGCTGATCACGCATTCGACTTCGGTGATCCGGTGTTCTTTCAGCCAGGCGGACAGCTGATCGAAGGGGGCGTTCATACAGACCTCTTGGTTGGGTTTTGGTGGCACTTCGCGCAGGAAACTTCCCAGGAAAAGCGCTGAGGGCTATCTTGTCCGCAGCCCCCTGGGTGGATCTATCCACTTTTTTTCTCGATGAATGCACCAAAAGAGTGCATGAAGGATGCCGCGTGACAACGCCCAATGCCTTGCAGGTCCAGGCTTTCCATACCCACGACGTGACCGAACAGGTGCGCGTGACCCCCGGTTGGCAGCAGCAATACCGGCAGATGTCCCCGGGGCATTTCAATGGTCAACTGCGCTGCCTGTGGCTCGATGGCGTGGAGGTCTACGAGGAATGCCTGAACACCCGGGTCGAGCAGTTCTTCCACGCCCCGAGCGGTGCCCTGGCGTTCTGCTTCGACCGCAGCGACAACAGCCTGTACCTGCTCAACGAAGACAGCCGCAACATCTGGATCACTCCGGAGAACTACCAAGAAGTGGCGGTGGTGTTCGACCAGACGTTTCTGGCCCGCCATGGTCTGGACCTGGCGCGCCTGGAAGGTTTGTTCATGGTGCCGCTGGGCAGTGGGCAGAATGCCTTGTTCGGCAGTTGGCTGAGCGCGACCCTGACGCGTCTGGCCGGTGCCGACTGCCCGCTGCAAGGGCAGGCCCTGGCCGAGCAACTGCTGGAAGATTGCCTGTTCATCCTCGACAACGCCTGCCAGCGCCTGCAAGGGCAGGCCCTGGGCCGGCGTGACGAGGAGCGGGCGATCATGCGCCGGGTCAGCGAGTGGGCCGCCGACTGCCCGGAAGAAACCCTCAACCTGGTCGAGCTGGCGCAGGTGGCCGGGGTTTCCCTGCGCCAGTTGCAGCAGGCCTTCAAGGCGTTCACCGGCATGCCCCCGGCGCACTGGCTGCGTTTGCGCAGGCTCAACGGCGCACGGCGCGACCTGCTGCGGGGAAATGCGCAGGTCACCGTGGCCGAGGTGGCCATGCGCTGGTCGTTCTGGCACCTGGGGCGGTTTTCCGACAGCTACCGGCAGTTGTTCCGGGAGTTGCCGAGCGAGACCTTGAAGCGTAGGCGAGGGTAAGGCTGCAAAGCAGCCTCCATGCGCCAAGGCCCGGCCGAGTGGATCAGTCGCGATCCAGCCACACCGTCTGCACGTTGCAGAACTCGCGCACGCCGAAGTGCGACAGCTCCCGCCCGAAGCCGCTTTTCTTCACGCCACCGAAGGCCACGCGGGGGTCGGAGGCGCAGTAGCCGTTGATGAACACGCCACCGGTGTCCAGCGCCTCGGTCATGCGCTCGGCCAGGGCCAGGTCGGCGGTGTAGATCGTCGAGGCCAGGCCGAACTCGCTGTCGTTGGCCAGCTCCACTGCGTGGTCGGCATCGCGGGCGCTGATGATTGCTGCCACCGGGCCGAACAGCTCCTGCCTGAAGGCCGTCATGGCCGGCGTCACGTCGGCGAAGACCGTCGGGGCGTAGAAGTTGCCGGTACCCTCGAGCTTGTGACCGCCGAGCAGCAGGGTGGCGCCTTCGGCCAGGGTGGCCTGGACCTGGCCGTCCAGCTCGTCGCGCAGGTCATAGCGGGCCATCGGGCCGATGTAGGTATCGTCCTCCAGCGGGTTGCCGACCTTCAGCTGGCGCGTGGCCTCGACGAACCGGCGGGTGAACTCCTCGACGATGCTGGTTTCGACGATCAGGCGCTTGGCCGCGGCGCAGACCTGGCCGGTGTTCTGGTAGCGACCGATGACAGCGGCCTTGACCGCCGCATCCAGGTCCGCATCGGCCAGGACGATGAACGGATCGCTGCCCCCCAGTTCGAGCACGCACTTCTTCAGCGCAGCGCCGGCCTGGGCACCGATGGCCATGCCGGCGCGTACGCTGCCCGTCAGGGTGACGGCGGCGATGCGTGGGTCCTGGATGGCACGGGTGACGCCTTCCGGGGCGACATTGATCACCTCGAACACGCCCTCGGGCAGCCCGGCCTGCTTGAACAGCTCCAGCAGTAGGTAGGCGCTGCCCATCACGTTCGGCGCATGCTTGAGCACGTAGGTGTTACCGGCCAGCAATGCCGGGACCGCGCCACGCAGGACTTGCCAGAGCGGGAAGTTCCACGGCATCACCGCCAGAATCGGGCCCAGCGGGCGGTATTCGATGCGGGCCTTGTCGATCTGGGTCGGTTCCGGCGCGAGCATGGCTGGGCCGTGCTCGGCGTACCACTGGCACAGGCCGACGCACTTGCTCACTTCGCCACGGGCCTGGGTGATCGGCTTGCCGATCTCGCGGGCGATCATCTGCGCGAAGGCTTCCTGGTTGGCCAGCAGGGCGGTCGCCAGGGCGAGCAGGTATTCGCTGCGCTGACCCAGCGACACTCGGCGCCACTGGGCAAAGCCTGCCTTGGCGCGTTGCAGCGCCGCTTCCAGTGCGGCGTCGGTGTCGAAGGGATAGTGGCCGATCCGTTCGCCGCTGTACGGGTCGACGGAAATGGCATGGGTCAGGCTGCTGATCTCGCTCATGGCGGGCTCCTCGTTGTTGTATCCGACTGGCGCCCAGACTAGTGGTGTGCGGCTTTAATGAAAACTGAATAATAATGAGCGAAACATTCACGATTGGAGAAAGACCGTGGACCTGGTGCAACTGGAGATCTTCAAGGCCGTGGCCGAGCATGGCAGCATCAGCGCCGCTGCCCAGCATATCCATCGGGTGCCGTCGAACCTGACCACCCGTATCAAGCAGTTGGAAGAAGACCTGGGCGTGGCGTTGTTCATCCGCGAGAAGAGCCGTCTGCGCCTGTCGCCGGCTGGCTGGAACTTCCTCGAATACACCCGGCGCATCCTCGACCTGGTGCACGAGGCGCGGCTGACCGTGGCGGGGGAGGATCCCCAGGGCACCTTCGCCCTCGGCTCGCTGGAGAGTACCGCGGCAGTGCGCATCCCGGGCCTGCTGGCGGCCTACAACCAGCGCTACCCCAAGGTCGACCTGGACCTGTCCACCGGCCCCTCGGGGACCATGCTCGAAGGCGTGCTGTCGGGGCGCCTGGTGGCGGCCTTCGTGGATGGCCCGGTGCTGCATCCGACCCTCGAGGGCATGCCGGTGTTCGAGGAGGAGATGGTCATCATCGCGCCGCTCAACCACGCCCCGGTGGGCCGCGCCCGTGACGTCAACGGCGAGAACATCTATGCCTTTCGCGCCAACTGCTCGTACCGCCATCACTTCGAGAACTGGTTCGTCCAGGACAACGCCGTGCCGGGCAAAATCCACGAGATGGAGTCCTATCACGGCATGCTCGCCTGCGTCAGCGCCGGTGCGGGCCTGGCACTGATGCCACGCAGCATGCTCGACAGCATGCCCGGCTGCAGCACGGTGAGCGTCTGGCCGTTGTCGGAGGACTTCCGCTACCTCAAGACCTGGCTGGTATGGCGGCGGGGCACGGTGTCGCGCAGCCTGAGCATGTTCGTCAAGCTGCTGGAGGAGCGCCGGGCCGCCTGACCGACGGCCCGCCATGGTTCGAACGCAGCGGCCCTGGGGGCGTCGAACAGGGTGTAGGCGATTTTCCGGGAGCCCCCTCATGAGCCTGGATGTCCAGCTGCAAGCGTTGCACGACCGTGGCTATGTGCTGCTGCCCCGCGTCCTCGAACCCTTGCAGATCGCCTTGCTGCGTTGCGCCATCGATGACCTGCAACCGATCCATTGGGACTACCAGGGCCTGCTGGAACACTACAAGTGCGTGTTCAACCGCGACCCACTGTGGTTGCCGTTTCTCGACCTGCCGCCGGTGATCGCGCTGGCCGAGGCTGCGCTGGGCCAGGACTGCCATGTGATCGGCCAGACCGCCTGGCGCAGCCATCCCGGCTACCCGGGCATGGGCCTGCACCTGGACCACCTGCCCATGGCGCTGCCGGACTGGGTCCGCGCGCGGCAGGACTTCAGCCTGCCGATGCAGATCCTCACCGCCCACCTGTACCTGTGTGACATCGACGAGGCCATCGGCCCGACCTGGATCGTGCCCGGCAGCCATCGCGCCGGGCGCCCGCCGCAGGCAGGCGAGGACAGTTGGCAGGGGCAGGGCGCGCGCCCGGTCCTGTGCCAGGCGGGCGATGCATTGGTATTTCGCAGTGACGTCTGGCACAGCGGCGGCGCCAACAGCAGCGCCGGGCAGGTACGCGACATGCTCCAGGTGCACTACGGCCGGCGCATGGTGGCGCAGAAGTTCTCGCCGTACCTGGCATGGCAGTTCAATCCCGAGGTGCTGGCGGCGGCCACGCCACGGCAGCGGCGCCTGCTAGGGGAACATGAGGAGGCGGAGTACGACTGAGCGGGTCGGGAACTGTCATGCGCAAAAAGCGAAACTACTTACACAAATGGAACAGTGTGTCTTAGCCAATAGTGGCATATGCCTTTCAACTTTCCGTTTATCTGGTCGATAATCCGAAAAGTATTACGCCTTGTTACCTGGTTGGATGCGCCGGGTTAAACAAGCGAGAACGAGGGGCACGAGCCCCCGATTGCCAACAGGCCGCAAGCCGTGGGGGCCGGCCTGTCCGTGAAGACCATCAGGAGATGTCATTGATGAAAACCCGTCTCGCCGCTTCGTTGGCCGCCGCTGTGCTGGCTTTCGCCGGCGCCAGCCTGGCGCAGGCCGCCCAGGTTTCCGGTGCCATTGGTGCCACCGGCCAGGGCGACATGACCTACCGTGCCGGCCTGTCGTTCGACTGGGACAAGAAGTGGTTCGAAAGCAGCACCGGCCACCTGACCGGCTACTGGGATGCGGCCTACACCTATTGGGAAGGTGGCGAGGCCAGCGGCGCCCATTCGCTGTCGTTCAGCCCGGTGTTCGTCTATGAGTTCAGCGGTTTCACCTACACCCCGTTCATCGAGGCCGGTATCGGCCTGGCGGCATTCTCCAAGACCGACGTCGGCGACCAGCGCCTGGGCTCATCGGTCAACTTCGAGGACCGCCTCGGCTTCGGCCTGAAGCTGCCGGGCGAGCAGAAGGTCGGCTTGCGTGCGATCCACTATTCCAACGCTGGCCTCAAGCAGCCGAACGACGGCATCGAGTCGTACTCGCTGTACTACAGCAAGGGCTTCTGATCGGCGTTGCTCCCCAGGATGGGAGCGTTGGGGCCGCTTCGCGCCCCATCGCTGGCAAGCCCCACAAATTTGGCGCCGACCTCAAGAACGGCGCGGCCCTGGGAGCCGGCTCGCCGGCGATGGGCTGCACAGCAGCCCCCTATCGTTTGCTGACCGGCATGGGGACCAGCCGCCTCAGCGCACCGCTTTGATCGCCAATACGTTGCACAGCGAATGCTCGATCACATGGGCCGTGGTCCCGCCGAGGAAGGTCTGCATGGCATCGTGGCGGTGGTTGCCCATGACGATCACATCCATCCGGCTCTGGCCGACGAACTGGGCGATCGCCCGGATGGCCGGCCCTTCGAGGAAATGCCGGCGCTCCAGGTCGATCTGGTGATGATCGCCCAGGCGGTTGAAGGCTGTGCGCTGCGCTGTGCGTACGCTGGCGTCGAAACCGGGCATGGTCACCGTGCCGGCACCGAAATCGGCGATATGGGTCTTGGCCGCGTCGCACACGTGCAGCAGGTGCAGCTCGGCGTTGCATTGCAAGGCCAGGGCATGGGCACTGCGGATCACCTGCTCGTCCAGGTGCTCGCCGGCGCCATGGCTGTTGAGGTCGACAGCAGCGGCGATCTGCCGGGGCAAGGGCAGGCGGATCTCGCTGACCAGGTGCACGGCGACCGGGCTGTCCTTGAGCAGTTGCCAGTCCAGCGGCGTGACCAGCAAGCGCTTGAGCACCGGTTCGTGCTGCACGTCCTTGACCAGCAGGTCGCATCCCAGCCGCTCGACCTGTTCCAGCACGCTGGCCAACGGGTCGCGGGTCAGCAGCAGTTCGGTGGACACGTCCAGGCCGGCGGTGCGCAGCTGTTCGGCCTCGTCGGCCAGCCATTGGCGATTGTGCTCGAGCAGTCGCTCGCGCTCGCGGCCATCGCTCATCAAGCCGAAGGTGTCGACATCGTCGACGAAGACGTTGATATCCAGCAACGCCCCGCTGGATTCGGCCAGCGCCGCCGCCCGCTGCAGGGCGGGTGTGTGGCGCATCTGCGGGCCAAGCATGACGAACAATCGCTTGAACTGGCTCATCTCACACCTCCACGTACGGCAGCCCCCCGTTCATGCCGGTGCTGGTTGTCCGGGCCAAGTGGCGCGGGAATTCCTTCTTCAGTCTAGACGCTGGCCGCTACTCGGCAGGTCGGCAGGGCGGTCGATGTCCAGCAGCACACCTGGGTCGGCCACGTCCACCGTGCGTACCGCCCCAGGGTGGGCCTGCAGCACGGCGCGGGCGCCGTTGTCGCCCTCGAGCTGGCACAGCGCGGGCCAGAAGGCGCGGCCGAACAGCACCGGATGCCCTGGGCGGCCCTGGTAGGCGGGGCGGCAGATGTGCGCGGCATCGGCACAGGCGAGCAGGGCCTCGAAGGTGGCCGGGCGGATGAAGGGCATGTCGGCGAGGAACAGGGCCAGTACCTGTGCATCGCTGGCCTGGGCGATGCGCTCGACGCTCGCGGCGATGCTGTGCCCCAGGCCCAGGCGGCTGGCGCCGGACTGCAGCACGCGCACTTTGGCCGGCAGCGTGGCCGGGGCGCGGTCGTCATCGCGCAAGGCCAGCCAGACCTCGGCCAGCCGCGCGCAGGGCAGGGCCAGGCTGGCTTCGAGCAGGGTCTGGCCGGTGTCCAGGCGCTGCTGGCGCTTGTCGCTGCCGAAGCGTTGGCTGTGGCCGGCGGCCAGGACGAGGGCGACAGCGGTGGTGGTCATGCGGGGCTCCTTGGGTGTGGGCATCACCGTACTGTGCAGGGCACGCCGATGCAATCGCGGGCTGGCAGCGTTGCCGTGATCATTAAGTTTGCCTTCATGCCGCTTGCAGCCTTGCGCGGTTTTTCCCTCGCGCTCCAGTCACTACCCTTTACAGGTTACCCGCCCGAGGCCGCGAAGGCCGGGCCCAGAACGATAACGACAAGCCGTGAGCGCCCAACACCCCCGAGGAGATCGTCCAATGGTCCACACCCTGAAGATCAACGGCCATGAGCATCAGGTGGAGGTCGAGGACGACACGCCGCTGCTCTGGGTCTTGCGCGACGTGCTGGGCATGACCGGCACCAAGTTCGGCTGCGGCCTGTCCCTGTGCGGGGCCTGCACGGTGCACATGAACGGCTCGGCGGTGCGCGCCTGCATGATGCCGGTCGGCGCCCTGGCCGGTGCGGACATCACCACCATCGAAGGCATTGGCCAGACCGAGCTGGGCAAGCGCGTGCAGGCCGCCTGGCTCAAGCACGAAGTGGTCCAGTGCGGCTATTGCCAAACCGGCCAGATCATGTCGGCGACCGCGCTGCTGGCCAGCAACCCCACGCCGGACGATGCCGCGATCGACGGCGCCATGTCCGGCAACATCTGTCGCTGCGGCACCTATGTGCGTATCCGCCAGGCGATCAAGACCGCCTCCGGCCAGGTGGAGGTGTGACATGACCCGCCATGAACCTGCCCCAGGCCTCAGCCGGCGTGGTTTCCTCAAGGCCAGCGCCGCTGTCGGCGGCGGGCTGCTGATCAGCTTCGCCTTGCCGCTGGGCGTGCGTGCCGTGCAGGCCGAAGCGGCAGCATTCGCGCCCAACGCCTACGTGCGCATCGATCGCCAGGGCCATGTCTACCTGACCATCCAACCGGTGGAGATGGGCCAGGGCACCTACACCTCGATGCCGGCGTTGATCGCCGAAGAGCTGGAAGTCGGCCTCGACCAGGTCACCGTCGAGCATGCTCCGGCCGACGACAAACGCTACGCCAACCCGGTGCTGGGCTTCCAGGTCACGGGGGGCTCGACCTCGGTGCCGGGCAACTGGAAGCCGCTGCGCGAGGCGGGCGCGGCGGCGCGTATCCTGCTGGTAGCCGCAGCGGCCTCGCAGTGGAAGGTCGACCCAGCCAGTTGCCGGGCCGAGCAGGGCAAGGTGCTGCACCCAGGCAGTGGCCGCCAGCTGGCCTACGGCGAGTTGGTGGATGCCGCCGCCGGCCTGCCGCTGCCGGAGCAGATCCCGCTGAAGGACCCGAAGGACTTCAAGCTGATCGGCACGCCGGCGCCGCGTACCGATTCGCCAGACAAGATCAACGGCCAGGCGGTGTTCGGCATCGACGCCCACCCGGACGGCATGAAGGTGGCGGCGATCCAGTTGTGCCCGGTGGTCGGCGGTACCCTGGCCGAGGTCGACCCGGCGCCGGCCATGGCGGTCGCGGGTGTGCGCCAGGTATTGCACAGCGACAACGCCGTGGCGGTGGTGGCCGATCACATGGGGGCGGCGCGCAAGGGCATGGCGCTGCTCCAGCCGAAGTGGAACGAAGGTGCCAACGCCGGGATGTCCAGCGCGCAGATGCTCGAAGCCATGCGCAAGGCGGCCGAACAGCCGGGGGTGCAGGTGCGGGTCGAGGGGGATGCCGCCTCAGCCCTGGCCAAGGCCAGCAAGCGTATCGACGCGGTGTACCAGGTGCCCTGGCTGGCCCATGCTTGCCTGGAGCCGGTCAACTGCACCGTGCATGTGCGCAAGGACGCCTGCGAACTATGGCTGGGGAGCCAGGTGCCCGCCCGGGCCAAGGCCGTGGCGGCGCAGATCACCGGCCTGCCGGAAGAGGCCGTGACGGTCCACAACCACTTGCTCGGCGGTGGTTTCGGTCGCCGCCTGGACGTGGATTTCGTCAGCGACGCGGTGAAGCTGGCCAAGCAGGTGGACTATCCGCTGAAGGTCATCTGGTCGCGTGAGGAAGACACGCGCCACAGCACCCTGCGGCCCTATCACTACAACCACCTCAGCGCGGCGTTGGACGAAGAGGGCAGGCCGGTGGCCTGGACCCACAAGATCACCGGCGGCTCGATCCTCGCCCGCTGGTTGCCGGCGGCCTTCGTCAATGGCGTCGACCGTGATGCCGTGCGCGATGCCTGCGGCCCCTATGCCTTCCCCAACCTGGCGGTGCACTACGTGCGTCACGAGCCGCCGGCGGGGATCCTGCCGGCGTTCTGGCGCGGGGTCGGGCATACCCAGAACGCCTTCATGGTCGAGGGCCTGATGGACGAGCTGGCGCACCTGGCCGGGCGCGACCCGTTCGACTTCCGCTACCCGTTGCTCGAGGCCCACCCACGGGCACTGAAGGTGTTGGAAACGCTCAAGGACAAGTCCGGCTGGGCCGATCCCTTGCCCGCCGGCAGGGGCCGTGGCCTGGCTCTGACCTACTGTTTCAGCACCTACTCGGCGCAGGTGGCCGAGGTGAGCGTGGACGATGCCGGCAACGTTACCGTCGAACGCATCACCACCGTGGTCGACTGCGGCATCGCCATCAACCCTGACAGCGTGGTGGCACAGGTCCAGGGCGGCACCCTGTTCGGCCTGACGGCGGCGCTGTTCGGCAATATCACTTTCAAGGACGGCCGGGTCGAGCAGGGCAACTTCGACAGCTACCGGATGCTGCGCCTGAACGAGACACCAACGCTCGATACCTTCCGCATCGACAGCCCCGAGGCGCCGGGCGGCCTGGGCGAGGTGGCCACGGTGACGGTGGCGCCGGCGGTGGTCAACGCGGTGTTCGCCGCCACCGGCAAGCGCCTGCGCAGCCTGCCCATCGATCCCCAGGCGCTGCGCAAGGCCTGAGGCTCAGCCGTGCAACGCCCCCAGGCCATCGTGGATGGGGGCGTTGCGCAGGCGCAGCGGGCGGCCGTCGCGGCCGTTGAAGTGCCCGGCGATCTCCGCCAGCACCGACAAGGCCACGGCTTCCGGGCCCTCGGCGCCGATATCCAGGCCCATGGGGTAGTGCAGGCGTTGGCGGGCGTCGCTGCCGGCGCCGATCTCGTCGAGCAGGCGTTCGGTGCGCTCCCGTGGGCCGAGCTGGCCGATATAGGCGCTGCGATGAGCCAGGGCCTGGGCCAGCCAGTGACGGTCCTGGGCCAGGCTGTGGCTCATCACCACCACGGCGGCATCGTCGAGCAGGGCCGCTAGGTTGACGGGGCGCTGCAGTTCCAGGTGCAGCACTTGCTCGGCCTCGGGGAAACGCTCGCGCCGGGCGAAGTGGCGGCGCGCATCCACCACGCAGACCTGCCAACCCTGCTGCGCGGCCATGTTCGCCAGGGGTTGTGCATCGTGGCCTGCGCCGAACAGCACCAGCCGGCGCGGTGCCGCCAGGTACTCGAACAGCACTTCGCAGCGCTGCTCTTGCCACAGGTAGGCCTGGCTGGCATTGCGGCGCTGCGCGGCCACCTGGTGCAGGTCGAGGGCCAGCCGCTCGACCAGCGCGTCAGGCAGGCCGGGCGGCAGTTGCACGCCCCGTGCGTCGAGGCAGGCCCGTGCACCCAGGCCCAGGCCGGCGAAGGTGCTGTCGATCACCGTGGCCAGCACCGCAGGGGTGCGGCTGGCACGGACCTCGCGCAACAGGCATGCCGGCAGGTAACGGTCGAACTCGCGGACACGTTCGAGCAGGATATCCACCGTGCCGTTGCAGCCCAGGCCAAAGGCCAGGGCCTCCTGTTCATCGGCATCGCCGTCCCGGACGCCGGTGCTGTAGGTACGCAGCACCGGTTCTGCGCCCTCGGTCAGCCACCAGGCGCGGCGGGCCAGCTCGCCTTCCAGGCAGCCGCCGCTGACCATGCCGACGGTGCCGCCGTGGCGAGCGATCAGCATGCGCGCACCGGGGCGCCGGTAGGCCGAACCCTGGACCCTGACCACCGTGGCCATGACGCTTTCTTCGCCATCCCTGGCCTGGCTGGCCAGGGCGGCCAGCAGCCTGCCGATCTCGCTCATGCGCGTGCTTTCCGCTTCGTTGCCCGAATGCAGATTATTCAACAGGATCGGCGAAGCATTGACGGGGGCTTGCTGCAAGGGGCTTGAAGCAGGGCTTCATAGTGTTCGGCCCTAGCAAATACTGGGGCGCGAGGCGGCCCTGGACGATCACTGAATGAAGGTCCGCATCACGACAGCAACTCCTCCACCAATGGCGCCTGCGCCCATTCCGCGCGCAGGAAGTCGATCAATGCCCGCAGCTTGGCCGGCACCCGGCGGCGATCCGGGTAGTACAGCTGCAAGCCGGGAAAGCACGGGCTCCAGTCCTCCAGCAGGCGCACCAGGCGCCCTTGCGCGAGAAAGGGCTCGATATAGCCATTGATCATGTAGGCGATGCCCAGCCCATCGAGGGCCGAGCGTACGAGGATCTCCGAGTCGTTGAGCACCAGGCGCCCACGCACCTGCAACTCGAAGTGCTCGTTGCCGCGGCTGAAGGCCCAGCGTTCGATCTGCCCGCTGCTGCTGTGGCGAAAACCGATGCAGTCGTGCTCGAGCAACGCCCGTGGATGCTGGGGGCGGCCATGGCGGGCCAGGTAGTCGGGGGCGGCGATGACCTGCGCCTGCAGCGGCGGGCCGACCGTCAGGGCGACCATGTCCTTGTCGACCGCCGCACCGAAGCGGATACCGGCGTCGAACCCCTGGGCGACGATGTCTACCAGTTGGTTCTCCACCCGCAGCTCCAGGCTGATCTCCGGGTAGGTGGCGAGAAAGCGCCGCAGGATCGGTTGCAGCACGATCAGGTAGCTGGCCCGCAGCACGTTCAGGCGCAACAGCCCACTGGGGTGGTCGGCCTCGCGGCCCAGTTCGCGGGAGGCATTGGTCAAGGCCTCCAGGGCCGGCTGGACCCGCTCCAGGAAGCGCTCGCCGACCTCGGTCAAGGCCACGCTGCGGGTGGTGCGGTTGAACAGCACCAGCCCCAGGCGATGCTCCAGGCTGCGAATGCTCTGGCTGACCGCCGAGGGCGAGACGCCCAGGCGCACGGCGGCCGTGGAGAAGCCTTTCTCCTCGGCCACTGCAAGAAAGGTGACCAGGCCATCGAGGTGGTCTTGGCGCATGGCGGGATCTCCAGCCGTCGGCAGCCCAGCCACGCGCCAGGCACTCTGCAAGTAAAAACCGCATGGGGGCAAAACGCCAGTGGCCGCAGGAGGGCCTGCAACCTGGCGTTACAAATCGGCGTCGCGCTGGCTGCGCACGAACTCGATGAAGGCCTTCAGGGTTGCCGGTACATGGCGTCGGCTCGGGTAGTACAGGTGCAAGCCCGGGTAGTAGGGCGTCCAGTCCTCCAGTACCTGCACCAGCCGGCCGCTGGCCAGGTGCTCGCGGACCATGTCCTCGAACACATAGGCCAGGCCCACGCGCTCCAGGGCGGCGTCGGGCATCAGGCTGACATCGCCGAGCACCAGTGGCCCCTGCACGTCCACCTCCAGGCGCATGCCACCCCGTTCGAACTCCCAGCGGTACAGCGCACCGCTGGGGAAACGGTGGCCGATGCAGGGCAGGGTGCGCAGGTCGTGGGGTTGCCGGGGGCGCGGATGGCGCTCGAAGAACGCCGGCGCGCCCACCACCACCGAGCGCAGGTAGGGGCCGATGGGCAGCGACACCATGTCCGCCTGCAGGCGCTCGCCCAGGCGTACGCCGGCATCGAAGCCGGCACCGACCATGTCCACCAGGGCATCGTCGCTGGCGATCTCCAGGCGCACGTCCGGGTAGGCGGCCAAAAAACGGCTGGCCAGCGGCAGCAAGGCCAGCTCCACGGCGGCCCGGCCGGCGGTGATGCGCAGCTTGCCAGAGGGGCTGTCGCGCATGCTGTCGAGATCTTCCAGGGCATCGGCGATATCGCGGAAGGCCGGTTGCAGGCGCTGGTACAGGCGCTCGCCGGCCTCGGTCAGGGCCACGCTGCGCGTGGTGCGGTTGAACAGGCGCACGCCCAGGCGGGTTTCCAGGGTGCGCAGGGCATGGCTCAGGGCCGAGGGCGTGAGCCCCAGTTCGACGGCGGCGCGGCTGAAGTTCAGGTGCCGGGCGATGCACAGGAACAGCGACAGGTCGGCGGTGCTGGGCGATTTCATTGTTGAATGCACCTCACAAGAGCATGCGAAATTCATGGGATTATCACATCAACCGCCCAGACGTACAGTGACCTCACTCATCGACAAGGCCCTGCGCGGTGCAGGGTCGTCTACAGGAGGAATTGACATGCGTACCTGGCTCATCACTGGCGCTTCCCGCGGATTCGGTGCACTGATCGCCCAACAGGCCCTGGCGGCCGGCGATGCGGTCATCGCCACCGCACGCAAGCCCGAGGACATCGAGGCCCGCCTGGGCCAGCAGCCGAACCTGCTGGCCGTGCGCCTGGACGTCACCTGCGAAGAACAGGCCCACCAGGCCGTGGCTGCAGGCATCAAGCGCTTCGGCCGTATCGATGTCCTGGTCAACAATGCCGGTTTCGGGGTGCTGGGGGCGGTGGAGGAAACCAGCGCCAGCGAGACCGAGCGGCTGTTCGCCACCAACGTGTTCGGCGTGCTCAACGTCAGCCGCGCGGTGCTGCCGCACATGCGCCGCCAGCGCAGCGGCCACCTCATCAACATCTCTTCGCTGGGTGGCTACCAGGCTTACATGGGCTGGGGCGTGTACGGCTCGACCAAGTTCGCCGTGGAGGGCATCAGCGAGGCCATGCACCAGGAGCTGGCGCCATTGGGCATCAAGGTGACCGTGGTCGAGCCGGGGTTCTTCCGCACCGATTTTCTCGACGACCAGTCGCTGGTCAAGACCGCCCTGGAACTGCCCGACTATGACCAGACGGTCGGCCAGATGCGCACCTTCGCCGCTTCGGCCAACCATGCCCAGCCGGGCGACCCGCAACGATTCGCCGAAGCCATGCTGGCCCTGGCCAACGCCGAGCAGCCACCGCTGCGCCTGCCGCTGGGCAGCGATGCGGTCGCGCGGGTCGAGGCCAAGCATGCCCTGGTCGAGCGGGAACTGGCGCACTGGCGGGAATGGTCGCTGTCCACCGACTTCGCCGATTGAATGGGCGCGCTCCACCCTGGGTTCGACACAGGCTTCGATCCCGGGTGGAGTCGGGTATGATGCGAGCCCTTTCCCTGAACGAGGCCTGACCCATGTCCCTGAGTGCTGAGCAGATTGGCGAATTCCGCGTCTTCGCCGAGCAGTTGGCCGATGCCGCCGCGGCGGCGATCCAGCCGTATTTCCGGGCGAGCCTGGAGGTCGAGGACAAGGGCGGGCGCCTGTACGACCCGGTCACCGTGGCCGACAAGGCCGCCGAGGATGCCATGCGTGCGCAGATCCAGGCCCGCTACCCGGAGCACGGTATCCTCGGCGAGGAGCAAGGCGTGGCCGCTGGCAGCAGCCCGCTGACCTGGGTGCTCGACCCGATCGACGGCACCCGCGCCTTCATCACCGGCCTGCCATTGTGGGGCACGCTGATTGCCCTGAACGACGGTACGCGCCCGGTCCTCGGGGTGATGAACCAGCCGTTCACCGGCGAGCGTTTCGTCGGCACGCCCGAGGGCGCCTGGCGCAGCGGCACACCCTTGAAGACCCGCGCCTGCGCCGACCTGGCCGCGGCGACCTTGATGTGCACCACCCCGGACATGTTCGACACGCCCGCGCGCAAGGCGGCCTTCGAGGCCGTGGCCGGCCGTGCCCGGTTGATGCGCTACGGTGGCGACTGCTATGCCTACTGCATGCTGGCGTCCGGCTTCGTCGACGTGATCGTCGAGGCCAGCCTGCAGCCCTACGACGTACAGGCGCTGATCCCGATCATCGAGGGCGCGGGCGGGGTGATCACCGCCTGGGACGGCGGCCCGGCGCAGCACGGCGGCTGCGTGGTGGCCTGTGGCGATCCGGCGCTGCATGCACAGGTGGTGCAGATGCTGCGCCAAGCGATGTGAGCCAAGGGGCGGCGTTGCAACCGCCCGCCGCACTTTTTCCCGTTTGCGCGCTCTATGTCTGGTCAGGTTGGGCCGATTCCCGGCCCAGCCGTTGATTCCAGACCCCGGTGCCGATGGTTGCTCCACACCTCAGACTCTCCCTGCGCCTGCTCCTGGCAGGTGCGTTGACCGCCCTGTGCGCCTGCACCCAGCAGCAGGGCCGTGACATCATCAGCCAGTTCGGCGACGGTCAGCCCAGCGAGCTGTTCCAGACCAGCGTCGACCGCATGGCCACCCTGTCCATGCGTGACAACCTGCAGAGCCTGTACCTGCTGATGAACAAGCTGTACCTGCGCAACCCCAGCCAGTGGAAGCAGTCCGGCTACCTCGATGCCGCCACCGCCGAGCGGCAGATCCGCCTGGCCATCGAACAGCGCCAGCCGTTGCCGCAACTGGGCAACCGCCGCGACCTGGCAGCGCTGAGCTATGCCTTGAGCCCGGAGTTTCGTGGCGACCGGGTCGGTGCCTTCATCTACGCCATCGGCAGCATGCTGATCACCGCCCATGGCGGGCGCACCGAGTTCTACATGACCGATACCATCGACCCGCTGTTCGTCAACAACGCTGCGCGCAATATCGAGAAGGCCACCTGGATGCTCAGCCAGCGCCAGGATGCCAATGGTGTGCTGTTGCTGTTCTCCAACGAGATTTCCGAGGAGGGCAGCAACCTGAGTTTCGCGGTGGAGTTCGGCAAGATCGTGGCGAGGCTGGACCTGCTGGCGCAGATGCTCGACGAGCGCTACCGGAGGATCGGGCTGAACTATGCGCAGAGCCTGTTGCTGATGAACTTCCTGCCGGTGCAGTAGCCTATGGGCCGGTCGTGATACCAGCGGTACAGGGCAAGGGTTGCGCCTTGTTCGCGGGCAAGCCCGCTCCCACACGGCCCTGCAAGCCACCCTCATGTGTGATCGGCTTGGCGCCTGTGGGGCTGCTTCGCAGCCCATCGCCGGCTCTGACAGCATCGGTGTATGGCAAGAACTGCGGCCTTGCTCACGGCTCGTCGCTAGCGGAGCGATCGATGAGCTGGCGTTATGGCGCCGGGATCGTCCCGTTGCAGTGGCTCGTATTGTGCCAGCAACCAGTCACGCAGACGGCGGCAGCTGGAGTCGTGCTCCTTGTCTTCGTTGAACGACAGGTAGTGGAAGGTGTCCTTGAGCACCACCTCCTGGGGCACCGGCCGCACCAGCAGGCCCTGGGCGACCAGCGGCGCCACCAGGATATGCCAGCCGAGCACCACGCCCTGGTGGCTCTGGGCGAGCTGCACCAGCAGGTTGTAGTCGTTGGCGTTGAAGAAGTGCGGTGCCTGGCTGGCCCGGCTCTTCAGGTCGATGTCATGGAAGGCCAGCCAAACGTTCCAGTCCACGTGCTCGGCGACCTGGGAGCGGCCATAAGGGCTGAGGTTGAGCAGGGCCCCATCCCGGATGCCTTCCAGGGTGCGCAGCTCCGGATGCTGCTCCAGGTACTGGGGCGAGCACACCGGGTAGATGATGTCGTGGTTCAGCGGCTGGCAGCGGTAGCCTTCGTGGATCCTGCCCAGCTTGGAGATGAAGATGTCCGGCCGCGCCCCCGGCTCCATGGACAGGAAGTTCTGGGTGGTGATGAGGTTGATGTCGATGTCCGGGTTCTCCTCGAAGAACCGCGGCAGCCGAGGCCCGAGCCAGAGCGCGGAGAACGCTGGCGAGCAGCACAGGGTGACCACGTGCTTGGTGTTGGTGTTGCTGCGGATGCGCTCGGCGGCCTGGGAAATGTTGACGAACGACAACTGCACGGCATCGAAGAAGATCGAGCCGGCCACGGTCAGCTCCACCGCACGCCCGGCGCGGGTGAACAGTTCGGCGCCCAGGTGCGCCTCGAGCTCGCGGATCTGCCGGCTAACCGCCGCCTGGGTCACGCACAGGGCCTCGGCGGCGCGGGTGAAGTTCTGATACTTGGCGGCGGCGACGAAGACCTTGACCGCACGCAGGGAGGGCATCTTGATCAGGGTCTGATCGGGTTCGGTGTGTCTGGCCATGGGGCTGGGCGTCGAGGTCCTTCGTGGGGCTGGGGAGGGCGCGGTGTGCCTCACTCTAGCGTGGGAGCGCCCAGGCGGTAAACCGCTGCGTCGGGGCGCGGGGCACGGCCATGCGGCCCTTCGCGGCGGTATGCGCTTGCCCTGGGGAAGCCGTGGCCCCGCTGGAACCTGCAGGACAGTGCGCTCGCCAGGGCATTGATAACCCCAGGTAATGGTTAGCGCGCCCTAAATGTCGTTGGACCCCGCTCCCCCCCTGGGCCTAACGTGAAAGCAACGGCGCGGCATCGAAGACATCGATGTCGAGAATTTTTCCAAGCAGGGCCGCCTGCGTGCCGGTTTGACTCGCGTTCGAACTTGAACGGACTGCCAAGCGTACTCGCACTGATCCGAACCCGCCTTACCCGAGAAGTGCGATGTTTGAAGATTGGTTATAAGCATAAGAAGAGGGTCGTATGAGCCATGCCGATGAAATTCTTTCGGTGAACAATATTTTCAAGGTGTTTGGTCCGAACCCGGACATGGCCATGGAGATGTTGCGCAAGGGTGCCGACAAGAATGAGATTTTCAGCAAGACCGGCCACGTCGTCGGCGTGTTCGATGCAAGCTTTTCCGTCAAGCGTGGCGAGATCTTCGTCATCATGGGCCTGTCCGGGTCGGGCAAGTCGACCATGGTGCGCTTGTTCAACCGCCTGATCGAACCCACCGCCGGCAGTATCCACCTCAACGGCAGAGAGATCACCGGTCTGTCCGACAAGGACTTGCTCGACGTGCGGCGCAAGGAAATGGGCATGGTGTTCCAGTCCTTCGCCCTGATGCCCCACATGAGCGTGCTGGAGAACACCGCCTTCGGCCTGGAGATCGCCGGCGTCCCGGAGCAGGAGCGCCACGCCAGGGCCCGCGAAGCCTTGAGCCAGGTTGGCCTCGCTGGCCACGAGCACAGTTACCCGCACCAGCTCTCCGGTGGCATGCAGCAGCGCGTGGGCCTAGCCCGCGCGCTGGCCAACGACCCGGCGATCCTGCTGATGGACGAGGCCTTCTCGGCCCTCGACCCACTGATCCGCAGCGAGATGCAGGGCGAGCTGATCCGCCTGCAGGCCGAGCAGCAACGCACCATCATCTTCATTTCCCACGACATCGAGGAAGCCATCCGCATCGGCCATCGCATCGCGATCATGGAAGGCGGCCGGGTGGTGCAGATCGGCACGCCCCAGGAGCTGATCAACCAGCCGGCCAACGAGTACGTGCGCACCTTCTTCAAAGGCTTCGACAGCTCGCGGGTGCTCAAGGCAGGGGATGTCGCCCAGTTCGATCCAGAGACGGTGTGCCGGGTCAACGGCAAGGCGCCACGCTTCAAGCCCGGGGTGCCGTACGGCTACCTGGTCGACGAGCATGGCCAGTTGCTTGGTGTGGTCGACACCGACGTCAACGGCGCCTCGGCCAGCGATCGCTACAGCCTGCACGAGCAGCAGCCGGTGTACATCGACACGCCCCTGCATGACGTGCTGGGTATCGTTGCCAGCCTGCCTTACCCGGTACCCGTGCTCGACCGCGCCGGCGCCCTCAAAGGCACCATTTCCAAGAACGAGCTGCTGCAGACCCTGAGCCGCCACTGAGCGCCCGTCGCGGGTGCCGATGAGCGCCTGCGGCCACAAGAAGAGGTAAGCCCCGATGTCCGAGTTCAGTCTTCTCGACCCGTTCCAGTCCGCCACCCTGCCGCTGGGTGACTGGGTGGAAGCCACCCTGAATTTTCTGGTGCACAACTTCCGCGACGTATTCCGTGCCATCCGCTGGCCGATCGACCAGGTGCTCAACGGTATCGAGTTCGTGCTGCAGAGCATCCCGCCGAGCATCGGCATCATCCTTTCGTCGTTGCTCGGTTGGCAGTTGGCCGGCCGGCGCATGGCGCTGCTGTGCTTCGTCACCCTGACCCTGCTGGGGCTGATCGGCGTGTGGTCGGAATCCATGACCACCCTGGCGCTGGTGCTGACCTCGGTGTTCTTCTGCGCGGTGATCGGCATCCCGCTGGGCATCCTCTGCGCCCGCAGCGATCACCTGGAGCGGGTGGTGCGCCCGGTGCTCGATGCCATGCAAACCTTGCCGGCGTTCGTCTACCTGGTGCCGGTGGTGATGCTGTTTGGCATCGGCAACGTGCCGGGCGTGCTGGTGACCATCGTCTTCGCCCTGCCGCCGCTGGTGCGCCTGACCAACCTGGGGATCCGCCAGGTGCCGGAAGACAAGATCGAGGCGGCGCGCGCCTTCGGTTGCACGCCGCGGCAGATGCTGACCCGGGTGCAACTGCCCCTGGCCACCTCGACCATCATGGCGGGCATGAACCAGACCCTGATGCTGTCGCTGTCGATGGTGGTGATCGCTTCGATGATTTCGGTGGGTGGCCTGGGGCAGATGGTGCTGCGCGGTATCGGCCGCCTGGACATGGGCCTGGCCACGGTCGGCGGGGTAGGGCTGGTGCTGCTGGCGATCTTCCTCGACCGCCTGACCCAGGCCATGGGCGCGCGCAGCAGCGCCGACCCGAGCCTGCGCTGGTACCACACCGGCCCCGTGGGCCTGCTGCTGCGCCTGTGTGGTTCAGGGCAGGGCGCACCACGCAAGGCCGCCTGAGCCCACCGACCCCATCTGCCCTACCTGTAAAGAACAACCAGAAGAAGGTAAGTGACAATGCATCGATCCAAGTTCTCCCGTAGCGTCCTGCAATGCGCCACCGCCTTGTCGCTGGTGGCCGCCTCCCTGTGCGCCAGCGCCTCGGCCGAAAAGCCGGGCGAGGGCGTCAAGGTCACGCCGATCTTCCCCTCCATCGCCGAGGAGCGCTTCCGTGGCGAGGTGGCCATGGAAGGCTTGCGTGAACTGGGCTACAAGGTTCAGGAACCGAAGGAGACCGAGTACGGCGTGATGATGGTGGCCTTGGCCAATGGCGACGCCGACTTCACCGTGCACCTGTGGGAGAAGCTGCACGACAAGTTCTACCAGCAGGCCGGCGGTGACAGCGCGATGGTCAAGACCGGCAACATCCTGCCCGGGGTGAGTCAGGGCTACCTGATCGACAAGAAGACCGCCGATGCGCACGGCATCAAGTACATCACCGACCTGAAGAAGCCAGAGATCGCCAAGCTGTTCGACACCGACGGCGATGGCAAGGCCGATCTGACCGGCTGCAACCCGGGCTGGGGCTGCGAATTGGTGATCGCCCACCACATGAAGGCCTACGACCTGGAGAAGACCGTGCACGTCAACCAAGGCTCGTACTTCGCACTGATGGCCGACACCATCACCCGCTACAAGGATGGCAAGCCGATCCTGTATTTCACCTGGGTGCCGCAGTGGATCGCCAGCGTGCTGGTCGAGGGCAAGGACGTGGTCTGGCTGGAAGTGCCCAAGACCGACCTGCCTGACGGCAACAACGATGTCGACACCCTGTACAAGGGCAAGAACCTGGGCTTTGCCGTGGACAAGGTGGTGGCCGTGCTGAACAAGGACTTCGCCGACAAGAACCCGGCGGCGCTGAAGTTCCTCTCGCTGGTGCAGATCAGCACCGACGACGAGAGCGCGCAGAACCTGAAGATGCAGCAGGGCGAGAAGAAGCCTGCCGATATCCAGCGCCACGCCAAGGAATGGGTCGCCGCCCACCGCCAGCAGTTCGACGAGTGGCTGCAGGCGTCCCGCGACGCCGCCGGTAAGTAAACGTTTTTCTCCCACCCGCCCTGGCCTGGCCGGGGCACCGGCTGCCTGTGAGTCGAGCCATGAGTCATTTCGAAAGCGTCCTGAAGAACACCAACCTGGCCCACCTGGATCCGTCTGGCCGCACGGCGCTGTCGCAGCCGTGCCGGCGGGTGGCCTTCGTCCTGCGCGAGCACTTCTCCATGATGGCCTTCACCGCCGCCATGGACACCCTGGTGACCGCCAACCTGATGAGCGCCACGCCGTTGTTCCAGATCCAGGTGGTGGGCGAGGGCAGCCAGGTCATGAGCGACCTGGGGCTGGCCTTGCCGGTCAACACGCCGCTGGCCGAGCTCGATGTGCAGGGGCTGGACATCCTGCTGGTGTGCGGTGGTTTCCGGGTGCGCCTGGAGAACGATCCGTTGTTGCGTGGCAAGCTACGCCAGGCCGACCAGCAAGGCTGCCTGCTCGGTGGCCTGTGGAACGGGGCCTACTTCCTGGCCGAGGCCGGCCTGCTCAATGACCATGAATGCGCCTTCCACCCCGATGGCCGGGCGATGATGAACGAGCTGTTCCCGCATGTGCGGGTCAGCCGGCTGGCCCATGTGCTGGATCGCAAGCGCATGAGTTGTGCCGGCGCCAGCAGTGCCCTGGACATGATGCTCGGGCTGCTCGAACACAGCGGGGGCGAGCTGCTGCGCCGGGCCGTGGAGCAGATGCTGGCCTGCGACCGTTCACGGGTGCAGGCCAGCCTGCCGGCGGCCGCGCCGGACATCGACCCGACCTTGCCGCGCGGTGTGCGCCTGGCCCTGGAACTGATGCATGCCAATATCGAGGACCCTATCTGCATCGACGAGATCGCCCGCCATGCCGGGCTTTCCCGGCGTCACCTGGAGCGCCTGTTCCGCCGCCATGTCCAGGCCACGCCGCCGCGCTACTACCTGGAGCTGCGCCTGACCCATGCGCGGCAGTTGCTGCAGCACACCAGCAAGTCGCTGACCGAAGTGGCGGTGGCCAGCGGGTTCGTCAGCTTCCCGCATTTCTACCGGCGTTTTCGTGAGTTGTTCTCCATCGCGCCACGGCAGTTCCGGGCTCGCAGCCAGGGTTGGGCGGTTCGTCAGGACATGGCGGCGCATTGAGCTTGTTGGGGTCAGCTTGCCCATCTGGATTCAAAATTTGTCCGATAATCGCCCGGCTACCCGTCCAGCCCTGTCCGCTATCCGCACGACCTTTCCTTGGTCGCATTGCCTGGCTCTCGGCTTTTTGCTTAGTGTGTGCAAGCATCGCCGGTGGTCGCCTGAGCCCTGAATTCCCCCGCCGGCCCGATAGAATGACCGTGAACGACCGCGACCACAGGCCCTCGCGCCCGTAGGAAGCGGCGACCAGAACAATAACGAAGCCGAGTGCCTTGCCTATGGAAAGCCGCCTGTTGAGCGAGCGCAGCAGCGTGTTCCATCACGCCGACCCCTATGCCGTTTCCGACTACGTCAACCGGCATGTGGGCCAGCATTGCATCGGCCTGTCCCGAAGCACCCACCCCCAGGCCAGCCTGAGCCATCGCAAGTTCGCCGACCTCGACCTGTGCCGCATCAGCTACGGCGGCAGCGTGCGCGTCACCTCGCCGGCGTTGGAGACCATCTACCACCTGCAGGTGCTGCTCAACGGCAATTGCCTGTGGCGCGGGCACCAGCGCGAGCACCACCTGGTGCCGGGCGAACTGCTGCTGATCAACCCGGACGACCCGGTCGACCTGACCTACTCGGAAGATTGCGAGAAGTTCATCCTCAAGGTGCCGACCCGCCTGCTCGAATCGATCTGCGACGAGCAGCGCTGGCAGCGACCCAGCGCAGGCGTACGCTTCTTGCGCAATCACTACCGGCTGGAGGAGCTGGACGGTTTCGTCAGCCTGCTGGCGATGATCTGCCACGAGGCCGAGGTGAGCGATTCGCTGCCGCGGGTGCAGGGGCACTACAGCCAGATCGTCGCCAGCAAGCTGCTGACCCTGCTGACCACCAACGTCCGCCGTGAATGCCTCGGTACGCCGGGGGCCAGCCTGGAGCGAATCCTCGAGCACATCGAGCACAACCTGAAGCTGGAGATGTCCGCCGAAGGCTTGGCCGAGCAGGCGTGCATGAGCGTGCGCTCGTTGTACGCGCTGTTCGACCGGCACCTGGGGACCACCCCCAGGCAGTACATTCGCCAGCGCAAGCTGGAGCAGGTGCACGCCTGCCTGAGCGATGCCAGCTGCGCGGTGCGCAGCGTGACCGAGTTGGCGATGGACTATGGCTTCCTGCACCTGGGGCGGTTTTCCGAGAGCTACCGGCAGCAGTTCGGCGAGTTGCCCTCCGAGACCTTGCGGCGTCGCACGGGCGCCTGATCCAGGGGCTGCAAGGCAGCCCCGATACACCCAGGTGCCCAACCTGCCTGCACAAATCGGATAGCACTCTGCACGATCCGGATATTGCCCCATCCCGGCACACCCTAACCTGACCTGGCCTGAACAATAACAATGGAGACCCTGGCCATGTCCCTGGGATTCGATTACCTCAATGCCTTGCTCGAGGATGACCGGGAAAAAGGTGTCTATCGCTGCAAGCGAGAGATGTTCACCGACCCGCGCCTGTTCGAACTCGAGATGAAGCACATCTTCGAGGGCAACTGGATCTACCTGGCCCACGAAAGCCAGATCCCCGAGAAGAACGACTTCCTCACCCTGACCATGGGGCGCCAGCCGATCTTCATCGCGCGCAACAAGGACGGGGAGCTCAATGCCTTCCTCAATGCCTGCAGCCACCGCGGCGCCATGCTGTGCCGGCACAAGCGCGGCAACCGTTCGAGCTATACCTGCCCGTTCCATGGCTGGACCTTCAACAACAGCGGCAAGCTGCTCAAGGTCAAGGACCCGAGCAACGCCGGCTACCCCGACAGCTTCAACTGCGACGGCTCCCACGACCTGACCAAGGTCGCCCGCTTCGAGTCCTATCGCGGCTTCCTGTTCGCCAGCCTCAACCCCGATGTCAAACCCCTGGTCGAACACCTGGGCGAGTCGGCGAAGATCATCGACATGATCGTCGACCAGTCGCCGGAAGGCCTGGAAGTGCTGCGCGGCGCCAGCTCCTACATCTACGAAGGCAACTGGAAGCTCACCGCCGAGAACGGCGCCGATGGCTACCACGTCAGTTCCGTGCACTGGAACTACGCCGCCACCCAGAACCAGCGCAAGCAGCGCGAGGCTGGGGAACAGATCAAGACCATGAGTGCCGGCGCCTGGGCCAAGCAGGGTGGCGGCTTCTATTCCTTCGACCATGGCCACCTGCTGCTGTGGACCCGCTGGGCCAACCCCGAGGACCGTCCGGCGTATGAGCGACGTGATGAGCTAGCCGCCGATTTCGGCCAGGCCCGCGCCGACTGGATGATCGAGAATTCGCGCAACCTGTGCCTGTACCCCAACGTCTACCTGATGGATCAGTTCAGCTCGCAGATCCGCATCGCCCGGCCCATTTCGGTGAACAAGACCGAGATCACCATCTACTGCATCGCCCCCAAGGGCGAGAGTGCCGAGGCCCGGGCCAGGCGTATCCGCCAGTACGAGGACTTCTTCAACGTCAGCGGCATGGCCACCCCGGATGACCTGGAGGAGTTCCGCTCCTGCCAGACCGGCTATGGCGCCGGTGCCGGCTGGAACGACATGTCCCGTGGCGCGGCCCACTGGGTCGAAGGCGCCGACGAGGCCGCCCGCGAGATCGAGCTCAAGCCGCTGCTGTCGGGCGTACGCACCGAGGACGAGGGCCTGTTCGTGCTGCAGCACAAGTACTGGCAGGAGACCATGATCAAGGCCCTTGAGCAGGAACAGCGCCTGATCCCCGTGGAGGCCGTGCAATGACCAGCACCTATGAAACCGTGCGCGACTTCCTCTACCGCGAGGCGCGCTACCTGGACGATGCCCAGTGGGACCTGTGGCTGGAGCTGTACGCTGCCGACGCGACCTTCTGGATGCCGTCCTGGGACGATGACGACCGCCTCACCGAAGACCCGCAGAGCGAGATCTCGCTGATCTGGTACGGCAACCGTGGCGGCCTGGAGGACCGGGTGTTCCGCATCAAGACCGAGCGCTCCAGCGCCACTGTCCCGGACACCCGCACCTCCCACAACATCAGCAACATCGAGATCGTCGAGCAGCGCGACGGCCAGTGCCAGGTGCGGTTCAACTGGCACACCCTGAGCTTTCGCTACAAGACCACCGACAGCTACTTCGGCACCAGCTTCTACACCCTCGACCTGCGGGGCGAAGACCCGCGGATCCTGGCCAAGAAGGTGGTCCTGAAGAACGACTACGTGCGTCAGGTCATCGACATCTACCACATCTGACACCAGGCCAAGGCGAGGGTCGCCCGGTGTGCCGCATGGCGCACCGTGGCCAGGCTCGCCCCGGAGGTACGCCATGAGCTTCCAGATCGCATTGAATTTCGAAGACGGGGTGACCCGTTTCATCCAGGCCGAAGGCCACGAGAGCGTGGCCGACGCCGCCTACCGCCAGGGCATCAACATCCCCCTGGACTGCCGCGACGGCGCCTGCGGCACCTGCAAGTGCCAGGCCGAGGCCGGGCGCTATGACCTGGGCGACAACTTCATCGAGGACGCCTTGAGCGAGCAAGAGATCGCCCAGGGCTACGTGCTGACCTGCCAGATGCGCGCGATGAGCGACTGCGTGGTGCGCATTCCGGCCTCGTCGCAGCTGTGCAAGGCCGAGCAGGCCAGCTTCGAGGCGGCCATCAGCGAGGTACGCCAGTTGTCCGAGAGCACTATCGCCCTGTCGATCAAGGGCGAGTCCCTGAGCCGCCTGGTGTTCCTGCCGGGCCAGTACGTCAACCTGCAGGTGCCGGGCAGCGACCAGAGCCGTGCTTATTCCTTCAGCTCGCTGCAGAAGGACGGCGAGGTCAGCTTCCTGATCCGCAACGTGCCCGGCGGCTTGATGAGCCACTTCCTCACCAGCCTGGCCAAGGCCGGCGACAGCCTGACCCTGGCAGGGCCGCTGGGCAGCTTCTACCTGCGCCCGATCCAGCGGCCGCTGTTGCTGCTGGCCGGCGGCACGGGCCTGGCGCCGTTCACGGCGATGCTGGAGAAGATCGCCGAGCAGGGCTCGGAGCATCCCCTGCACCTGATCTACGGCGTCACCAACGACTTCGACCTGGTCGAGATGGAGCGCCTCCAGGCCCTGGCCGCGCGCATCCCCAACTTCACCTTCAGCGCCTGCGTGGCCAACCCGGACAGCCAGTACCCGCAGAAGGGCTACGTGACCCAGCACATCGAGCCGCGCCACCTCAACGACGGCGATGTCGACGTGTACCTGTGCGGGCCACCGCCGATGGTCGAGGCGGTCAGCCAGTACATCCGCGAACAGGGCATCACCCCGGCCAACTTCTACTACGAAAAGTTCGCCGCCGCGGCAGCCTGAGACTTCACGGGGCTGCCCGCATCGTGCGGGTGAGGGCGGCCTCCTTTTTATTCCTGGCGACTGGCGAGGGCGTTGCCCTCGATCGCAGGCAGCCAGCTCCCACATTTCGAGGCATGCGCTGTACCTGTGGGAGCAACTGCTTGCGGCGAATGGGCCGGTAGCCGCAACCCAAGCCCACGGGCCTGAAGGGGCTCGTGGCGGGTTCGACAACCCAATGGTGGGAGAGAACGATGGATAGCAGATTCCAAGGCAAGGTCGCCCTGGTCACCGGCGCCGCGCAGGGTATCGGCCGAGGCGTGTGCTGGCGCCTCAAGGCCGAGGGCGCGCAGGTGGTGGCGGTGGACCGCTCCGAACTGGTCCACGAGCTGGCCGGGGAAGGCGTGCTGACCCTTACCGCCGACCTCGAGCAATACGCCGACTGCACCCGGGTCATGGCCACGGCCGTGGCGACCTTCGGCCGCCTCGACATCCTGGTCAACAACGTCGGCGGCACGATCTGGGCCAAGCCCTTCGAGCATTACGAGGTGGCGCAGATCGAGGCCGAAGTGCGCCGCTCGCTGTTCCCCACCCTGTGGTGCTGCCACGCGGCGCTGCCCTACATGCTCGAGCGCGGCAGCGGCGCCATCGTCAACGTCTCGTCCATCGCCACCCGAGGGGTCAACCGCGTGCCCTACGGTGCGGCCAAGGGTGGGGTCAACGCGCTCACCGCGTGCCTGGCCTTCGAGACGGCCGGCCGTGGCATCCGGGTCAATGCCACCGCCCCAGGCGGCACCGAGGCACCGCCCCGGCGCATTCCGCGCAACAGCAGCGAGCAGAGCGAGCAGGAAAAGGGCTGGTACCAGCAGATCGTCGACCAGACCGTCTCCAGCAGCCTGATGAAACGCTACGGGAGCATCGACGAACAGGTCGGCGCGATCCTCTTCCTGGCCTCCGACGAGGCCTCCTACATCACCGGCGTGACCCTGCCGGTAGGCGGCGGCGACCTCGGCTGAGCGCCGCCTTCGGGCAAGGTTTTCCTCACACAACAAAAACAAGAGAGACAGATGCCATGCGAACCCTCGACGTCCACCCGATCATCGACAATGCCCGCTTCACCCCGTTTCACTGGATGGTCATGGCCTGGTGCGGCCTGCTGCTGGTCTTCGACGGCTACGACCTGTTCATCTACGGCGTGGTGCTGCCGGTGATCATGAAGGAATGGGGCCTGACCCCGCTGCAGGCCGGCGCCCTGGGCAGCTACGCGCTGTTCGGCATGATGTTCGGCGCCCTGGTCTTCGGCAGCCTGGCCGACCGCATCGGGCGCAAGAAGGGCATCGCCATCTGCTTCGCCCTGTTCTCCGGGGCGACCATCCTCAACGGCTTCGCCAGCACCCCCGGTGAGTTCGGCGTGTACCGCTTCTTCGCCGGGCTCGGCTGCGGCGGGCTGATGCCCAACGCCGTGGCGCTGATGAACGAGTACGCGCCCAAGCGCCTGCGCAGCACCCTGGTGGCCATCATGTTCAGCGGCTACTCGTTGGGCGGCATGCTCTCGGCGGGCATCGGGATCTACCTGCTGCCACGCTTCGGTTGGGAGTCGATGTTCTTCGCCGCCGCGCTGCCACTGCTGCTGTTGCCGGTGATCCTCTACTACCTGCCGGAATCCATCGGCTTCCTGGTGCGCCAGGGCCGTACGGAGCAAGCGCGTGCACTGCTCAAGCGCCTGGACCCCGACTGCGACGTGCGGCCCGATGACGTGCTGCAGGCACCGGAGCGCAAGGGCAAGGGTGCCTCGGTGCTGGCGCTGTTGCGCGACGGCCTGGCGGTGCGCACCCTGGCCCTGTGGCTGGCGTTTTTCTGCTGCCTGCTGATGGTCTATGCGCTCAGCTCCTGGCTGCCCAAGCTGATGGCCAACGCCGGCTACAGCCTGGGGTCGAGCCTGTCGTTCCTGCTGGCGCTGAACTTCGGCGGCATGGCCGGGGCGATCCTCGGTGGCTGGCTGGGCGACCGCTACAACCTGGTCAAGGTCAAGGTGGCGTTCTTCCTCGGCGCGGCGCTGTCGATCAGCCTGCTGGGCGTCAACAGCCCGATGCCGGTGCTGTACCTGCTGATCTTCGTCGCCGGGGCCACCACCATCGGCACGCAGATCCTGCTCTATGCCGGCGCCGCCCAGCTCTATGGCCTGTCGGTACGCTCCACCGGCCTTGGCTGGGCCTCCGGCATCGGCCGCAACGGCGCCATCGTCGGCCCGCTGCTCGGTGGCGCGCTGATGGGCATCAACCTGCCGCTGCAACTGAACTTCATCGCCTTCGCCATCCCTGGCGCGGTCGCCGCGCTGGCCATGGCCGTGCACCTGGCCAGCGGCCGGCGCCAAGGCCTGCTGGCCGCCGGCCAAGCGTGACCCTCAACTGACTGAACTGGAGCCTTGCATGACAAGCCCGACCATCGACCGGCTGGAGGCGATCATCGTCGACCTGCCGACCATCCGCCCCCACAAGCTGGCCATGCACACGATGCAGCAGCAGACCCTGGTGATCCTGCGCCTGCGCTGCAGCGACGGCGTCGAGGGCATCGGCGAGGCCACTACCATTGGCGGGCTGGCCTACGGTTACGAAAGCCCCGAGGGGATCAAGGCCAATATCGATGCCCACCTGGCGCCCGCGCTGCTGGGCATGGCGGCGGACAACATCAACGCCGCGATGCTCAAGCTGGACAAGATCGCCAAGGGCAACACGTTCGCCAAGTCTGGCATCGAGAGCGCCTTGCTCGATGCCCAGGGCAAGCGCCTGGGCCTGCCGGTCAGCGAACTGCTCGGTGGCCGGGTGCGCGACAGCCTGGACGTGGCCTGGACCCTGGCCAGCGGCGACACCACCCGGGACATCGCCGAGGCCGAGCAGATGCTCGAGGCACGCCGCCATCGCATCTTCAAGCTGAAGATCGGCGCCAACCCGCTGGATCACGACCTCAAGCACGTGGTGGCGATCAAGCGCGCCCTGGGCGAGCGGGCCAGCGTGCGGGTCGACGTCAACCAGTACTGGGACGAGTCCCAGGCGATCCGCGCCTGCCAGGTGCTGGGCGACAACGGCATCGACCTGGTCGAGCAACCCATCTCGCGCATCAATCGCGCCGGCCAGGTGCGCCTGAACCAGCGCAGCCCGGCGCCGATCATGGCCGACGAGTCGATCGAGAGCGTCGAGGATGCCTTCAGCCTGGCGGCCGACGGCGCGGCGAGCATCTTCGCCTTGAAGATCGCCAAGAACGGCGGCCCGCGTGCCGTGCTGCGCACCGCGCAGATCGCCGAGGCGGCCGGCATCGCCCTGTACGGCGGGACCATGCTCGAAGGCTCGATCGGCACCCTGGCCTCGGCCCATGCCTTCCTCACCCTGCGCCAGCTGACCTGGGGCACCGAGCTGTTCGGGCCGTTGCTGCTGACCGAGGAAATCGTCAGCCAGGCGCCGCTCTACCGCGACTTCCAGCTCCACGTGCCACGCACGCCGGGCCTGGGCCTGGCCCTGGACGAAGCGCGCCTGGTCCGTTTCGCCCGGCGCTGAACCTGACTTGCCTAGAAGGAGAAGCACCATGCTGTTCCACGTGAAGATGACCGTGAGACTGCCGGTCGACATGGACCCGGCCAAGGCCGCGCAACTGAAGGCCGACGAGAAGGCGCTGGCCCAGCGCCTGCAGCGCGAGGGCACCTGGCGCCACCTGTGGCGCATCGCCGGGCACTACGCCAACTACAGCGTGTTCGACCTGCCCAGCGTCGAGGCCCTGCACGACACCCTGATGCAGTTGCCGCTGTTCCCCTACATGGATATCGAGGTGCACGGCCTGTGCCGCCACCCCTCGTCGATCCACGCCGACGACCGCTGACCCACCCGCTACGCACAAGAACAACACGAGGTACGCCATCATGACCGTGAAGATTTCCCACACTGCCGAGGTCCAGAAGTTCTTCGAAGAAGTCGCCGGCTTCGGCAACGACGACGGCAACCCGCGCCTCAAGCGCATCATCCAGCGCGTGCTGCAGGACACCGCCCGCCTGATCGAGGACCTGGAGGTCAGCGAGGACGAGTTCTGGCATGCCGTCGACTACCTCAACCGTCTGGGCGGGCGCGGCGAGGCCGGGCTGCTGGTGGCTGGCCTTGGTATCGAGCACTTCCTCGACCTGCTGCAGGATGCCAAGGATGCCCAGGCCGGCCTCACCGGCGGCACCCCGCGCACCATCGAAGGCCCACTGTACGTGGCCGGCGCGCCGATTGCCCAAGGCGAGGTGCGCATGGACGACGGCAGCGAGGAGGGCGTGGCCACGGTGATGTTCCTCGAAGGCCAGGTGCTCGATCCCCAGGGCCAGCCGCTGGCCGGGGCCACGGTCGATTTGTGGCATGCCAACACCCGTGGCACCTACTCGTTCTTCGACCAGAGCCAGTCCGAGTACAACCTGCGCCGGCGCATCGTCACCGATGCCGAGGGCCGCTACCGTGCGCGCACCATCGTGCCCTCGGGCTACGGCTGCGACCCGCAGGGCCCGACCCAGGAGTGCCTGGACCTGCTCGGCCGCCACGGCCAGCGCCCGGCCCATGTGCACTTCTTCATCTCGGCGCCGGGGCACCGGCACCTGACCACCCAGATCAACCTGTCTGGCGACAAGTACCTGTGGGACGACTTCGCCTACGCCACCCGCGATGGCTTGGTGGGCGAGGTGGTGTTCCGCGAGGACGGGGCGCGGGGGATCGCCGGGCGCTATGCCGAGCTGACGTTCGACTTCCAGCTGCAGAAGGCGCCCGACAGCGATGCCGAGCAGCGCAGCAACCGGCCGCGAGCGTTGCAAGAGGGCTGAGGGCGCAGGGGCTGCCTCGCAGCCCCTTCACGGCGGCGCTCCCACACGGCCTTGCCGTGGTCGACTCGGGCCCTGTGGGAGCGGGCTTGCCCGCGAATCGAGGGCCAAGCCCTCGCCATGCCGGCCCCCCTGACAACAAGCGCCCGCCACCCAAGGCCGGGCCCCGATGTCTCACGCGAGGTCCCATGAAAGACCTGTTCAAGGACTGCTCCCTGTCCGCCATCGTCGCCGGCATGATCGCCACGATGATCTCCTACGCCGGCCCCCTGGTGATCATTTTCCACGCTGCCGAGGCCGCGGGCCTGTCCCAGGGGCTGCTGTCGTCCTGGGTGTGGGCGGTGTCGATGGGCAGCGCCGTGCTCGGCGCACTGCTCAGCCTGCGCTACCGGGTGCCGGTGGTGATCGCCTGGTCGATCCCCGGCTCCGCGCTGCTGGTCACGGCCTTGCCCCAGCTTGGCCTGGAGCAGGCCATCGGCGCTTATCTGGCGGCCAACCTGGTGCTGCTGCTGATCGGCATCAGCGGCGCCTTCGACCGCATCATCGCCCGCCTGCCGGGCTCCATTGCCGCCGGCATGCAGGCCGGCATCCTGTTCAGCTTCGGCAGTGAGGTGTTCCGGGCCTTGCCGGCACAGCCGGCGCTGGTGCTGGCGATGTTCGTCACCTACGTGCTGATGCGCAGGCTCCGGCCGCGCTACGCGGTGGCCGCTGTGCTGCTGGTCGGTGCGGCGGTCACCCTGGCCAGCGGGCAACTGCGCAGCGAAGCCCTGGTGCTGGAATTGGCCTCGCCGCAATTCATCGCCCCGCAGTTCAGCCTGTCGGCGCTGTTCAGCCTGGGCCTGCCCCTGGTGCTGGTCGCCCTGACCGGGCAGTTCATGCCGGGCATGGCGGTGCTGCGCAACGCCGGCTACCAGACCTCGGCCAGCCCGCTGATCAGCGCCAGCGCCGTGGGCGGCGCCTTGCTCGCGCCGTTCGGCTGCCATGGGCTGAACCTCGCGGCGGTCACCGCCAGCCTGTGCACCGGCCGCGAGGCCCACGAGGACCCGCGGCGGCGCTATGTCGCGGCCGTCGCCGGCAGTGTGCTGTACCTGTTGCTGGGCATTGCCGGGGCCACCTTGATGTCGTTGTTCGCCGCATTCCCCGCCGCCTTGGTCGCCGCCCTGGCCGGCCTTGCCTTGTACGGCGCCATCAGCGAGGCCCTGGCCCGCAGCCTGGCCGAACCGCAAGAGCGCGATGCGGGCCTATTCACCTTCCTGGTGACGGCCTCGGGCGTCTCCTTCCTTGGCCTGTCGGCAGCATTCTGGGGCTTGCTGTTCGGCCTGGCGGCCCATGCGCTGCTGCGCCTGCGCCGCCCCCAACCCCAGGCGGCCTTGCGCCGTAGCCCTTAGGAGGAACCCACCAACCGCCACCTTCGCGTTCCCAGCACCTTACTCACAATAACAAGATCCAAAGAGAGCTTCGGAATGAACCACACCCCTTGCGTCGCCCTGGGCGTCACCTTGCTCAGCCAACCCCTGCTGGCCGCCGAAGGCGGCTTCTTCGAGGATGCCAAGGCCAGCCTGAGCGCCCGTCACTACTACTTCAGCCGTGACTATTCCGACATCGTCGGGGCCAATCCGCAGTCGAAGACCGAGGAGTGGGCCCAGGGCTTCATCCTCGACTTCAAGTCCGGCTACACCCCGGGCACCCTGGGCGTCGGCGTGGATGCCCTGGGCCTTCTGGGCATCAAGCTCGACAGCAGCCCCGACCGGGCCAACAGCGGCCTGTTGCCGGTGCATGGCGATGGCCGCGCCGCCGACGAGTACAGCCGCCTGGCACCGACTTTCAAGGCGCGGCTGTCGAAGACCGAACTGCGCATCGGCGAGCTGCAGCCCAACCTGCCGGTACTGACCTTCAGCGACATCCGCCTGCTGCCGCCGACCTACCAGGGGGCGAGCATCCGTTCCACCGAGCTGGACGGCCTGACCGTGCAGGCTGGCCACCTGAAGTCCTCGCACCTGCGCAACGAGGGGGGCGACGGCAAGATGAGCGCCATGCTCGGCCATGTCCCCATGCGCCAGGCCGAGAGTGACGCCTTCAACTATGCGGGCGGCGACTATGCCTTCAATGGCGAGCGGAGCAGCGTCAGCCTGTGGTACGGGCAATTGGAGGATATCTACCGGCAGGGCTTCGTCGGCTTCAAGCACAGCGAGCCTGTGGGGGATTGGCTGCTCAGCGCCAATCTGGGGTACTTCACCGCGCGCGAAGAGGGCGATGCCCTGCTGGGCGACATCGACAACCAGGCGTTCTTCTCGCTGTTCACGGCCAAGCACGGCGGGCACAGCTTCCATGTCGGCTACCAGGGCATGTATGGCGACAGCCCGTTCCCGCGAGTGTTCGCCAACATCACGCCGCTGGGCAACGAGGTGCCGACCTATGAATTCGCCTATACCGACGAACGCTCGTACCAGGTGCGCTATGACTACAACTTCGCAGCCCTGGGTATCCCCGGGCTGACTGCGACCGTGCGCTACATCACCGGCGACAATGTCGACACCGGGCTGGGCTACGAAGGCAAGGACCGGGAGCGGGACATCGACATCGGCTATGCGGTACAGGATGGGATGTTCAAGGGGCTCGGCATTCGGGTTAGAAATGCCATGGCGCGGTCGAACTACCGCACCGACATCGACGAGAACCGCTTGATCCTGGTCTATACCTGGCAGCTGTTCTGAGGGGGCGGCGCAGCTTCAAGCTTCAAGCTACAAGCGGCAAGAAAAGCGGGATCTGCGCGGGCCAGCTTTTTTCTTGCAGCTTGAAGCTTGCCAGGCGATTGGATTTGCACTGCCCACCGCGATGCAGGTAGGTTCCCGAAAACATCTGCTTCAGGGACCTGAACCGTGGACTCACTGACTCAAGCCGTACTCGGCGCCGCCCTGCAGGGCTCGGTCCTGGGCCGTATCCAGGGCCGCCGTTCGCTGCTCTACGGCGCTGCCCTGGGCACGTTGCCCGACCTCGACGTAGTGATCCGCTATGCCGACCCCGTGTCGCAGATGACCTACCACCGGGGTTTCTCCCATTCGGTCTTCGTCCTCACCGCCCTGGCCCTGTTGCTGGCCTGGCTGGTCGAGCGGATCGGGCGCAGGCGCTGGCCGCACAAGGGCTACACCTTGCCCAGGCTGTTCCTGGCGTTCTGGCTGGTGCTGGTCACCCACCCGATCCTCGACGCCTTCACCGTCTACGGCACCCAGTTGTTCTGGCCGCTGCACTCGATCCCCGAGAGCTGGGCCGCGGTGTTCATCATCGACCCGCTGTACACCGTGCCGCTGCTGGCCGCCGTCGCCTATGCCGGCATCAGGGGCATGGCGGGGAGGGCGATCCCGCTGCTGACGGCGGCCTTGCTGTTCAGTACCGCCTACCTGGGCTTCGGCCTGGCCGGGCGCATGGCCGCCGAGCAACGCTTCGAACTCGCGCTCGAACAGCGTGGGATCGCCATCACCGAGCTGCGCGCCGTGCCCATCGCCTTCAACAGCCTGGTCTGGCGGGTGCTGGCCAAGACCCCGGACGGCGACTACTACGAAGGCGTGAGCAGCTGGTTCGACCGCGAGCCGCCGGAAATGCAGCGCCAGCCGCTCAACCTGGCGCTGGCCAAGGCGCTGCAGGGTGAGCCCCTGCACGAGCGCCTGCGCTGGTTCACCGGCGACTGGCTGCGCTACGACGTGGTCGGCGACGCCCTGGTGGTGAGCGACCTGCGCATGGGCATCCCCGGCAACTACACCTTCCGCTTCGACATGGCCCACCGCGATGGGCAAGGGCGCTGGGCAGCCGTCACGCCGTCGCTGTGGCTCGGCGCCGGGGCCGGCTCGATGCTCAATGCCCACGACCTGGCGCTGATCTGGCGACGCATCCTCGAGCAGCAACCGCCGCTGCCCCTGGCCGCCTGGAGCGACAAATACCTGGGGCAGGGGGCGGACGCCCATTGATGCGCTCGGCAGGGCTGGACCTGGTCAAGTGGACGGCGATCCTGACCATGGTCGCCGACCACCTGCGCTTTCTCTGGCCGGCCGCCGAGGGCCTGTTCGTCCTCGGGCGGCTGGCCTTTCCGCTGTTCTGCCTGGCCATCGCCGTCAATGTCGGGCGCAGCCGCAGCGGGGCCTTGTTCTCCCGTGGCAATGCTCGCTACCTGGGCTGGCTGCTGGTGTTCGCGGTGCTCTGCGAAGGCCCCTACCGCTGGCTGGACAACGGCTCGCAGACCTTCAGCGTGATCCCCACCCTGGCGCTGGGCCTGCTGGTCGCCTGGGGCGTGCACCATCCCCAGGCGTTGGCGCGCCTGGGCGGGATCGCCGCGGCGTTGCTCGCCGCCCTGGCCAGCGAGCGCCTGATGTACGGTGTGCCCGGTGTGCTATTGCCGGGCGCCTGCCTGATCGCGCGTAGCCGGGGTGGGGCGAGCTGGCTGTTGCCCTGCCTGCTGGCCATGGCTGGCAACCTGACCAACAGCTGGTTGCGCGACCACCTCCTGCACCCCACGACCTTGCTGGTCTTGGCCACCGCCGCCGTGGCGCTCCCGCTGGGGGGCTGGCTACTGCGCCGTGACGACTGGCGTATCGTGCCGGTGGGGCGCTGGGGCTATGCCTTCTACCCGCTGCACCTGCTGGCGATCAAAGGCTTGCAGGGGCTGATCCAGGCATAAACGCTTGCAATCGGTCGATGCCAGGTTGGGGCCGCTTCGCGGCCCCGAGCGACTCACTGGCGCGGCAGTCGCCCTGTCACGAAATGCGCCACGTCGTTGAAACCTGGCGTGGAGGCATGCCCCGGCGTCACCAGCGAATCGATGAAGGCCTCGTCCTCGGCGGTGATCGCCACGTCCAGCGCGCCTGCGTAGGTGTTCCATTGCGCTTCGGTACGCGGCCCGACGATGGCCGAGCTGACCAGTTGGTTGTTCAGCACCCAGGCGATGGCGAACTCGACGATGCCAACCCCCTTGGCCTGGGTGTAGGCCTGGATCTTCTGGGCGATGGCCAGCGATTCCTGGCGCCACTCCACCTCCATGATGCGCTTGTCCTGGCGGCCGGCGCGGCTGCTGGCGTCCGGCACCGCCCCGGGGGCGTACTTGCCGCTGAGCACGCCGCGGGCCAACGGGCTGAACGGCACCACGCCGAGGCCGTGGTATGCGGCTGCGGTCAACTGTTCTGGTTCTGCCTGGCGGTTGACGATGTTGTACAGCGGCTGGCTCACCACCGGCTTGGCCACGCCCAGGCGCTCGGCCAGGTTGCACAGTTCGGCGATGCGCCAGCCCCGGAAGTTGGACACGCCCCAATAGCGGATCTTGCCTTGCTGCAGCAAGTCGCCCATGGCCCGCACGGTTTCCTCCAGCGGCACCTTGTGGTCTTCGCGGTGCAGGTAGTAGATGTCCAGGTAGTCCAGGCCCATGCGTGTCAACGACGCCTCGATGGCGTTGAACAGGTGCTTGCGCGAAAGGCCGCTGCGGTTGGGTATCCCTTCCACCGGGCCATAGCCGGCCTTGGACGCCACGATCCAGTCCTGGCGGTGACGGGCCACCGCCTCGCCGACGATCTCCTCGGAGCGGCCACCGTTGTATACGTCGGCGGTGTCGATGAAGTTGATGCCCTGGTCCCAGGCCTTGTCGATGATGCGCAGGGCGTCCTCGGTGCTGGTCTGCTCGCCGAACATCATGCTGCCGAGGGTGAGGGCCGAGACCTGGAGGCCACTTTGGCCGAGGGGGCGGTAGATCATGGAGAGGGTCCTTTTCTTGCCGTGAGGGATCTGGACTGTTTTACACAGGTCCCCCACGGTTTGAAAGGGTATGGGGCGTGGGCTGCTGTGTATCGAGTCTGCGTAGCGGCGGGATAGCGCCTGGCTTTTGATATGGAGTAAGGGGGAGCGGCACATATTGATTGGTTAATTTTCTGTCAGTTTGTGAGACTCAAGAGGGTAGATGGCTGAGAGATTTCGAATGAGTTGTGCTTCTTGTTGAAAAGGACTTCAGCTGTCTGGGAATATTCCTACTGCATATTTTATTGCCTTCGAGGTGTGCTTGGCTAATATTGTTTGTGTCGCAATAAGGCGGCATTTAAAGGAGATGTGGAAATGAAAGAGGTCAAACTTGAGTCCGATAAGCTGGCCAATCTTGCTCATTTGGTTTTGGGTAAGTGGATCCTATCAATAAATGATGCTAAGGCGCAGAGCCGGCCTGCGCCTTGGCGGATGTCGAGTAAGAGCCATGATAATAAATAGGGATTGCTTTTTTATTGCGGCGGCGTCAGGTCTCATCTGCTGGGATTTTAAGCGGCACAGGCAGTTCGAAATGGATCAAGAGCATGCTGCACGCTTGATTGAGCTGGCTTACGCATCGGTAGGCGTCGAGCCTCGCAGCACCGTTGATCAAAATTTAATTGATTGCAATGTTCTTGTTTCGGAATGCCCTGTGGATAATCATTGGGGGTGGGACGTACTGTCGGAGATCTTTCATTATGGTACACGAAGCATACCGCTTGCGGCACTTCCAGGAAACGAACGGGCGTGGGCCGAATTCTACCTGGAGCACTGTCATCATGTGCTGGCCTCTCCCAAACCGTCTGAAAACATTGAACAGTACGCAAGCGGGGGTATTGAACTGCCATCGTTCGGCGATAACACACAGTTTGAACATGTTCTGGAAAGGCGTCAGACCGTCAGGTCATTTCTCGATAAGCCTGTGCCCTTGGAGGTAGTGAGTCATTTGCTGCAGTTTTCACTGGGCTTCATGCCGTCTCGGGAAGTCAATGCTCCTGACGATTTATCTATGACGCTCTGCAGACGCCGCTGTAGCCCTTCTGGTGGAGGCTTGAATGCAACGGAAGGCTATTTATATGTTAATAATGTAATGGGTCTGGCGCCGGGTATTTATTATTATGACTCCAGCCGCCATGCACTGCATTTATGCACGGATTGTCTTCCTTCATTAGGAACAGTGCTGGCGGGGCAGCATTTCGCCAATAATCTGCCTGTGGGACTATTTCTTACCTCGCGCTTCGACAAGTACTGGTGGAAATACCCCCACTCACGTGCTTATCGCATGGCACTGATTGAAGTAGGCCACATAGCTCAGACATTTCAGTTTATTGCGACTGACCAAGGGCTGGGTACTTGGTTGACCGGGGCAATGGATGAAGATGCAATTGAACCGTTACTCAAACTCGGCAATTCAGCCGAGCAGCTTCTGTTCTTTGTAGGCGCCGGGTTCAGCGATGGTTCACACACTCCCAAATCGCTTCGGGACTTGATGAGTGCAAGGACCAGTCATGAGGTGATGTCCTGATGACAAAGATCTATGCTCAGGATCGGGGTGAGAGAGCTTTTCATGACTGGCATCAAAACAGTGCTGTCCGTTCTCGACCTTACGCTTATCTATTGACCCCCCAAGACCTGGCCGATACGGACCCGGAACGTTGGTACCCAACGAGCTTGAACCCAGTACTCAGTTTATCAGAGGTCACTAAACTACCTTCGTCCACACGTCTGAATGCTCATGTCGCTCACCTTGTTCATTTTCTTGATTATACGACCACTCTTGAACTCACCGTTGTCAACGATGCTGTAGCCTCCATGACTCTTGGGGCTTTGAAGCAAAATTTCGATGCAGTCGATCAGCGCGCCGCACTGAAGCTTTATACTGACGAAGGTTATCATGCATTGTTTTCTCGGCAAATAGCCGACCAGTTAGTCGAGCATTTCGACATTGCCCGGCATCCCGCCATGCGCTTGCTCCTGCTGAATCAATACATTGAGCAGACCCCGTCCACCTACAAATCCCTCGCGGTTTTTATGATCGCTTTCGTTTCCGAGACCATCATAACCCGAGAGTTGCTGGACCTCTCGCGTGAGCAATTGGTTGAGCCTGTTTTTCACATGCTACGTGACCATTTGCATGACGAGGCCAGGCATTCGGTATTTTTTCTGATTGTTTTTGCAAACTACTGCCACAGTTGTCGCGAGCCGAGGAGGCGTTCGTGGCTAGTGCGCTGACAGATATTATCTGGATGTTTTGCCGGCCTGATCGTGATTTTCTGAAAATTTTGTTCGGTAGCGACCAGCAAAATTTTAGCCTAATCCTTGAGAGGCTCGATAGCACGGTAAGCACCCGTATTGCCTGGATTGCCGCTCCTACGATCTGGGCAATACAACGAACCAATCTTTTGAAACACAAGGAGCATCGGAATCTGTTCAGAACCCGAGGGCTTTTAGCATGACTGATCCCGCGTTCTCGACAGCAGGTGGACTTCTCATCTTCCTGTTGCTCCTGATGAGCTTGCTGGGCGTGTTTCCTTTAGACGTAATCCTTCCTTCCTTTCCGGCGCTGGCCAGTGAGTTTTCTGTGCAGACTGCCGATATCGCCTGGTCGGTAAGCCTTTTCGCAGTGGGCGTAGCCGTTTCGCAGAGCCTGATCGGCCCGCTGTCGGATCGCATGGGCCGCAAGCGGCTTTTATTGGCGGGATTATTGTTGGCTGTGGTAGGTGCCGCAGGTTGTATCGCAGCTGATCAATACTGGGTATTCATGGCCTTTCGTGTACTGCAGGCAGCAGGCTGTGGGTGTTTCGTGCTAACCCAGGCTCTGGTGCAGGACATTTATACAGGGCATCGTCGCAACACCCTGCGTATCTATCTGACCAGTGCCAGCGGAGTGTTCATTTCGCTGTCTCCGTTGATTGGAAGCGCGTTGCAGCAATTCTTCGGCTGGGCTGGGAGTTTTCAGGCTTTTATCGGCTTGGCGGCTATCGTCGTGGTTCTTTCAGCGATGTTGCTGGAAGAGCAGCCGAACGTCGGCTCTTCAACGAGCCTGATCCGAAGCTATGTGAAGCTGTTGCGAGATTCGAACTTTTTCATCTTTGCAACATGCGCTGCATTGGCGTTCGCTTGCCATTTCGCTTTCATCGTCGTTTCGCCCTTGCTGTTCATGGACAGGATGGCGCTGTCCGAATATGTCTTCTCTACTGTATTCCTCGGCTATGGCGCGGCTTATATCATAGGGGGCTTCATTGCCCATGCGCTAAACGGAAAGGTTGCTCCCCACATACAGGTCGCTTTGGGGCTTGGGCTGATTGGTTGTGCGGGCGTGGTATTACTGGGTTGGTTCCTTCTGGGAGGATTGTCGGTGACGGGGATTCTGCTACCCATGGTCATCTGTACCGTCGGCACCACCATCACTCGGCCTGCCGCTACAACATGTGCGCTGAATCTACACCCGGAGCTCGCTGGCGCAGGCGCTGCGCTCAGCAACACCCTGTTGTTCGCCATTGGTGGACTGGCCAGTGCGCTTGTGGCCGTGGTCGAAGACACCTTGCCGGTCGGCTTGGCCGTCGGGTTCATCGCAACAGCTATGGGCGGCGGTTGGTTGTTGAGGCGCTTGGCGCATGAAGCGGGCGTTGTTACCAGCGACTGAGGGGACGCTCTTGGGGGCCAGGCCTCAGTCCGGCCAGGTATCGATCAACTCCCGCGCCTCCCGGCTGCTCAACGGGCTTTTCATCCGCTGCGACAGCACCGCCATGGCCCGCGAGTGGCCCTTGGCGATCACCGCCTCGACCTGGTCGTCGAGGCACTGCAGGGCGATGAAGTCGCCTTTCTCCGGTTCGCCCACGTACTCGATGCGGTTCCAGCCCTGGCCATGCCCGAGCACCTCATAGGTGCGCCCGTGCTGGTAGGTCCAGAAGAAGGGCACATCGTCGTAGCGGCGCTGTTCGCCGAGCATGTTGGCGGCGGCGATCACGCCTTGCTGCTGGGCCAGGCGCCAGTGCTCGATGCGCACTGGATGGCCGGCGAGGGGGAAGGTGGCGATGTCGCCGGCAGCCCACAGGCCTTCGGCTGCGTGCATCTGGGCGTCGACCTGCAAGGACTGGTCCTCGGCCAGGCGCAGGCCCTGGACGAACGATGTGGCGGGCCGCACGCCGGTGCCGAGCAATACCAGCGATGTTTCCAGGCGCTCGCCGTTGGCCAGTTGCACGGCTTCGACCTTGTCCTGGCCTTCGAAGCGTTCCACCTCGGTGGGGCCATGGAACACCACGCCCTTGCGCTCGTGCAGTTCCCGCAGGGTGCGGCCGATGCGTTCGCCGAGCTGCCGGGCCAAGGGGATCTCGTGACGGGTCACCACATGCACCTGCAGGCCGTACTTGCGCAGCGCCGAGGCGGCCTCCAGGCCGATGAAACCATCGCCGACGATCACCACCGGCTGGCCCGGCTCGGCGGCATCGAGCAGGTGCGCGGCGTCTTCCCGGGAACGCAGTACGTAGATGCCGGGCAATTGTACGCCGGGCAGGTCGGGGCGCCGGGGCTTGCCGCCGGTGGCCAACAGGGCGGCGTCGTAGGCCAGGCGCTGGCCGTCGGCCAGGATGACCTCGCGCTTCTCGGTGTCCAGCACGCGCACCTTGCCATGCAGGCGTTGTAGCTGGCCGCGGTGCAGGTCGTCGGGCTCCAGTAGCGCGGGCACCTCATCGGCTGGCATCTGCCCGGCGATGACGAACTTGCTCAGGGCGGTGCGGTCGTAGGCCGGCCGTTGCTCCTGGTCGATCCACACCAGGCGGCCGCCGAAACCGTGGTCCAGCAGGGTGGCCACCGCCGCCGAGCCTGCGGCGCCGGCGCCGATCACCACGAAGCAGCGGGCATCGCTGTGGCGGGGTGGTTCGCTCGCGGGGCAGGGCTGGTCGTCGACCCAGACCTCGCCGTCCTTCACTTGGGTCGGGTAGCGGCGCAGGCCCGTCAGGGCCGGCGGCTCGCAGACCGCGCCCTCGTCGAGGCCGAAGGCGGCCTTGTGCCAGGGGCAGACCAGCAGGCCGCCGCATACGGCGCCTTCTTCCAGGGGCGCGCCAGCGTGGGGGCAGTTGGCCTGGTAGGCGTGCACCAGGTCACCCCGGCGGACCAGGATGACTTCCTCGCTGCCGGCCTGGACGCGCAGGGGGTGGTGTTCGTCGAGTTGTTCGAGGCGTGCCACGGCGTGCTGGGTCATGGGAGCTCTCCATAGGACCGTTCAGCTTCATTTGACGCCTTTGGCGGTGCAGCGATGCAATGATCTGACGATCGGAGGCGAGCCCTCGGTCAAGCGGTAGCTCTGGTGCTTGGGGCCGCGAAGCGGCCCCAAATGGCGGCTGCAAGTCTTGGCAGTCCCTCCTCGCGGCTCAACTGGCCCGCGCGGCCGCCAGCGCTCCAGCCCGGGATACCCGCAGAGCGACCAGGCTGCCGAGCACGATCAGCGCCGCCAGCGAATACAGCGCGGCATCGGTCGAACCGGTCTGGTCCTTGATGAAGCCGACCAGGTACGGGCTGAGGAAACCGGCCATCTGCCCGACCGAGTTGATGATCGCCAGGCCCGCCACGGCGGCGCTGGCGCTGAGCAGGGCGGTGGGCATCGGCCAGAACATCGGCAGGCCGGTGAGGGCGCCCATGGTGGCGATCGACAGGCCGAGCAGGGCGATGGTCGGGTTCTGCGCGAAGTTCACCGCGATCAGCAGGCCGACGGCGCCCATCAGCATCGGCACGACGAGGTGCCAGCGCCGCTCGTTGCGCAGGTCCGCCGAGCGCCCGACGACGATCATGAACACCCCGGCCAGCAGGTACGGGATGGCGCTCAGCCAGCCGATCAGCAAGGGATTGTCGAAGCCCAGGTTCTTGATGATCGACGGCAGCCAGAAGTTGATGGCGTACACGCCGCTCTGGATGCAGAAGTAGACGAAGCCGAAGGTCCAGATCAGCGGGTTGGTCAGTACGGCCAGCACGCTGTCGCTGTGGGTGGTGGGCTTGGTGGCGGCGTCGGCCTTGAGGTCGGCCTCAATCACCTGGCGCTCGGCGGGGCTCAGCCAGGCGGCCTTCTGGTAGCCGTCGCTGAGCAGCAGCACCGCGAGGATGCCCAGGGCGACGGTGGGCAGGCCCTGGATCAGGAACATCCACTGCCAGCCGGCCAGGCCATGCTGGCCGGCGGCGAAGTGCTCGAGGATCCAGCCGGAGAACGGCCCGCCGAGCAGGCCCGAGACCGGGATCGCCGACATGAACAAGGCCATGATCCGGCCACGGCGGTCCGCCGGGAACCAGCGCGAGAGGTACAGCACCACGCCGGGGAAGAAGCCGGCTTCCGCCGCGCCGGTGAGCAGGCGCAGCACATAGAACTCCATGGGTGTGGTGACGAACAGCAGGCAGGTCGACAGGCTGCCCCAGGCGATCATCATCACCGCGATCCAGCGGCGCGGGCCGAAGCGGTTGAGTGCCAGGTTACTGGGCAGGCCGCACAGCACGTAGCCGATGAAGAAGATACCGGCGCCAAGGCCGTAGACGGTTTCGCTGAACTGCAGGGCGTCGAGCATCTGCAGCTTGGCGAAGCCGACGTTGACGCGGTCCAGGTAGTTGAACAGGTAGCAGATGAAGATGAACGGGATCAGCCGCAGGGTGATGCGCCGGTACAGCGCGTCGCGGCTGAGGTCTTTGCCTTGGTCAGGGGCAGGGCTGTGTGCCATGATCGGAATCTCTTTGTTATGGTTGTCGCCGTGCCGTGTGCGGCGCCGGCCCTGACGAGTCTCGGCGAGCGCGGCACGGCTGTCTTTGTGCTTTTGCACAGCCGTGGGCACGGGCTGCTGTGCCGCGGACCAAAGCCTACCACCGCAAGGACCCTGGAATGTTCGAACTGGACCACGACCTGGCGCAGGACATCGTCGATCGGGCGATGGCCATCCTGCCGTGCAATGTCAACGTCATGGACAGCCAGGGCTTGATCCTGGGCAGCGGCGAGCCGGAGCGCATCAATACCCGCCACGAGGGCGCGCAACTGGTGCTGGCCAACGGCCGGATCGTCGAGCTGGACGCCGAGGCGGCCAAGTGCCTCAAGGGCGTGCAGCCGGGCGTCAACCTGCCGCTGATGCTCGATGACCGGCTGATCGGCGTGCTGGGCCTGACGGGCGACCCGCAGCAATTGCGCACCTATGGCGAACTGGTGCGCATGACCGCCGAGATGCTTCTGGCCCAGCGTCACCTGCAGGTGGAACAGCAGTGGCGGCGCCAGCGCTGCGACGACCTGCTGGCCCTGCTGCTCGGCGGCAGCGGCGACTCCCCGCGCTTGCTCGACGAAGCCCGGCAATTGGGCCTCAAGCCGCAGTTGGCGCGGGTGCCATGCCTGTTCGAACTCGACGCCGGGTCGTCGGCCGAGGCGCTGTCCGGCTGGTTGATGAGCCGCTACCCCGACAGCTGGTGCGTGAGCCCTGCGCGGCAGTCGCTGCTGTGGTGCCGCCCGGCGGCCGTGGCGCTGGACGAGCCGCGCCTGCTGGAGCGCCTGCAGCGCCATGGCTGGCAGGTGCAGCGCCTGGCCTTGGGCAACCCGGCGCAGAGCCTTGAGCAGTTGCGCCGGGGGTACCGGCGGGTACGCGACCTGCTGGCCTACGGCCGCGAGGTGGTGCCGGGCGAACGCCTGCTGAGCCTTGCCCGCTACCGATTGCCGACATTGCTCTGGCGACATCGCAACGACGATGCCCTGGATGAATTGCTCGAGCCGCTGCAGCGCATCCGCGCCAAGGATGCCAGCGGGCAACTGCTGGCTACCCTGCGTGCCTGGTGCGCCCATGATGGGCAGAGCCAGGCGTGCGCCGATGCCCTGGGGATCCACCGCAACAGCCTGAGGTATCGGCTGGAGCGGATCGCCGAAGTGGCGGAGGTGGACCCTTTGCGGCTGGAAGGTTTGCTGAGCCTTTACCTGGGGTTGCAGTTGCTGCCGGCGCAGTGAGGTGTTGGCAGGGTTGGCCCATGCCATGCGCGCTGAACCGCCGCGAAGCGGCCTGCGCGGTGCAAAGGCATTTGCCCAAACAATGCCGTCGCGTCTTTGTGCATCCGACCGAGGCCGCATCGCCGCGCAGCTGTCAGCATGCGGGTCATCTGGATCAGGAGAATCCCCATGAAAGTCGTCATCGCCCCCGATTCGTTCAAGGACAGCCTCGATGCCGCCGGTGTCGCCCGGGCCATCGGCAAAGGCCTGGCCGAGGTCTGGCCGGGTGCGCAACTGGTCGAATGCCCGATGGCCGACGGCGGCGAGGGCACCATGGAGGCGATCCTGGCCGCCAGCCATGGCCAGTTGCGCCACCAGGTGGTACGCGGGCCGTTGGGGCAGGCCGTGGATGCCGGCTGGGGCTGGCTGCCTGAGAGCCGCACGGCGATCATCGAGATGGCCCAGGCCAGCGGCCTGCAACGGGTTCCGCTCGGCCAGCGCGATGCCTGCCGCAGCAGCACCTGGGGCACCGGCGAGCTGGTCGCCGCCGCCTTGGCGGCCGGCGCGCAGCGCATCGTCCTGGCCATCGGCGGCAGTGCTACCAACGATGGCGGTGCCGGCATGCTGCGCGCCCTGGGCTTGCGCCTGCTGGACGTCGACGGGCAGCCGCTGGAGGAGGGTGGCCTGGCCCTGGAAAGGCTGGCGCGTCTCGACGCCAGCGGCCTCGACCCTCGCCTGGCCGAGGTGCAGGTGGAGGTGGCGGCCGATGTCGACAACCCCTTGTGCGGCCCCCATGGCGCTTCGGCGGTGTTCGGCCCGCAGAAGGGGGCCAGCCCCGCGCAGGTGCAGGCCCTGGACCGGGCCTTGGGCCATTTCGCCGACCATTGCGCCCGCCTGCTGGGCGAAGACGTGCGCGATTTCCCTGGTTGTGGCGCGGCGGGCGGCATGGGCTTCGCCGCCAAGGCGTTCATGGGCGCGCGCTTTCGCCCTGGGGTCGAGGTGGTGGCCGAGCTGGTGGGCCTCGATGCCCTGGTGCGGGACGCCGACCTGGTGATCACCGGCGAAGGGCGTTTCGATGCCCAGACCCTGCGCGGCAAGACGCCCATGGGTGTGGCGCGGGTCGCCAAGTGTCATGGCGTGCCGGTGGTGGTGCTCGCCGGTACGCTTGGGGCGGGTTACCAGCAGCTCTATGACCACGGTGTCGATGCCGCCTTCGCGTTGGCCAGCGGGCCGATGAGCCTGGAGCAGGCCTGTGCCGAAGCCGGGGATTTGCTCGAGGCACGAGCCCGGGATATCGCCCGACTGTGGCAGGTGGCTGGGCGGGGGCGTTGAGTCGGTTGCTGGGTTCGGTCCGCGGCGAATAGACCGGTCCTGACACCACCGGTGTTCTGTCAGATCAATGGCCCTTATCCGAGGACAAGGGCCGATGCCCGCTGGCTAGAGCGCCGCGACTGGCGTGTAGGCCGTATGCTCGCGGCGAATGCTGGCCAACGGCACGGTCACCAGCAGCAAGGTCAGCACCACGGTGACGCCAATCCCCCAGGCCGCCAGGGTGAAACCACCCAGGGAAATCAGCCCGCCGGAAATCGCCGGCCCCACCGCCAGCCCCAGGCTCAGGAAGCTGCTGGCCGCCGCCACGACGCGGCCTTCGCGGTCCAGCGCCGCCGCCAGGCCGGTGAGGTAGCTCAGGGCGTAGAAGTAGGTGACGCAGATGGTCATCACGCCCGCCGTGTACAGGGCCTTGGAGTGCTCGCCCAGCACGTAGCTCAGGCTGGTGCCGCCGGTCAGGAGGATGGCCAGGATCACCGGGGTGCTCATGCCGAAGCGCTTGCCGACCATCGCCGCGATCAGCGGGCCGATCAGGCCGACCACGGACTGGACCGACAGCAACACGCCCAGTTCGTCGCCACTGTAGCCGACCAGGGTGCCGATACGCTCGACGAAGGCCCAGCCCATGGTGTCGCGGGCCTGGAACACGAACATCGCCAGCATCATGCAGATCGCCGGCAGGCTCAGCAGGATGTTGCCCGAACCTTTGCTCGCCCCAGGGGCCGCCGGCGCGGGGGCGACGGTCGCTGCACGCTGCTCCATCGCCGCAATGGCCGGGAGCATCACCGCCATGGTCGCGGCCATCGCGTAGTACAGCCCCGAGAGGCCGAACAGCGCCATGACCTTGGCATAACCCAGCATCACCACGATCATCAGCAGCACCGACAGCACGTTCATGTGCCCGGCGATGCGGTCCGGATGCCGCGCGCTGGACACCGCGGCGTTGCCGCAGGCCAGGGCCAGGCCCGCGCCGAGGCCAGCGATGCAGCGTACCGCGGCCAGGGCCTGGATGCTCTCGATGTGGGCGCTGACCAGGTTGGCGGCGATGGCCAGCAAGGTCCCGAGCAGGGCCAGGGTGCGCCGTGGCGCACGCCCCATGAAGGGCGCGACCAGCAGCGAGGCGAGCATGGTGAAGCCGAACTCCGCGGACATCAACAGCCCGGCCTGGGCCTCGTTGAGCTGCAGGTCGTTGATGATGGCGCTGATCAGGAAGGGCAAGGCCCACAGGCCGAGCAGGCCGACACCATAGGCCGAACCTGCGGCGGAGAACACCAGGCTCCAGCTCTCGGGCAAGACATTGCGTATTGTTGTTTTCATGGGTGAACCCTGGGAGGCAAGCACATCAAGGAAGGAAGCGCGCCGGTAGCGGCGCGCTGTGGGGTGGAACTACTGCAGGTTCTCGTCGACCGGAGTGCCGTCATCGTATTGCGACAGCCAGGCGACCATGGCGTCGCGGTAGCGGGTGAAACCCTTGTAGTCGACCAGCTCCTGGTCCAGGTCGCGGATCACCCGGTGCATGCGCTTGGCCCACTGCGGGGCGAACTCGGCCAGTTGCTTGAGGCTGACCAGGTAGGTCCGCACCGGGAACAGCACCGCATTGCTGCGCGGCAGGCGGTGCAGGGGCTGCAGCTCGATGCGCAGGTTGACCAGTTCGCCGGCGTTCTCCGGGGTGACGATGGTGCGGTCGGGCGCCCAGTTCGGCAGGGTCTCGGCGGAGGTTTCCAGGCGCGGGTTGACGGTGATCGACCAGTTGGTGCGGCGTACCGGGTGCCCCGGACGCAGGCGCAGCAGGAACTTCAGGGCGCGCTGCAGGATACCCATCTCGTGCAGCTTGGGTACCGGGCCGTGGAACTCCATGAAGCTCATGCCGAGGTTGAAGCGCAGCGAGTAATCCGCACGCTGGGTGGCCATGCCGGCGCCCATCACCAGGGTCTCGTCACGCTCTTCGAGCAGGATGAACTCGCCTTGGGCCTGGCGGGTGATGTATTCCATCGGCTCCATCGGCAAGGTGCTGGCATCGCCGAAGGTGAAGGTGTCGTCGATCTGCAGCGGGCGGTTGATCCAGCGCCACTGGCTGCCTTTCTTCTCCAGGGTGAAATGCTCGGGGAAGTCGCGGGAGTAGGACTCCATCAGCAATTCCAGCAGGTCCCACTGGGCTTCCATCATGTGCGGCAGGGCGGCGTAGTGCACGCCCGGCTGGCTGTCGAGGGTCTGCGCACGGTGGTGGCACTCGGAGATGTAGTGCTCGTCGATGTCGAACTGGGCGCGCAGGGCACCGTTGCCGAAGGGCACATGGGGTTCGACGTTCATCGAGTACATGTACTGGTCTTCCGGGTACGGGAAGGGCAGGCGCAGCACCGCCTCGCGGCTGTTGCTGTAGGTGTGCTCGCCGCCGGCGTCGGCGTAGGTTTCGATTGGCTTGAATACGGTCATCTTGTTGTTTTCCTGTCTCAGAGGTCTACGACCAGGCGGCTGCAGTTGGCACGTGATACGCAAGGCATGAATTTGCGCTTGCTCAGCTTGTCTTCCTCGCTGAGCCAGTCATCGCGATGGTCGAGTTCGCCATCGACTTCCAGTACTTCGGCCTCGCAATAGCCACAGGCGCCGCCCCGGCACAGGTAGGGCAGCTTGTAGCCGGCTTGTTCGGCGGCTTCGAGCAGTGACTGTTCGGCGGGTACCTCGATGGTCACGCCCTGGCGCGCCAGGGTGACGCTGAACGGTTGGCCGCTGGAGCCTTGCTCGACGAAGCGTTCGTAGTGGATGTGGCTGTCGGTCCAGCCCAGGGCGCGGGCGCTGTCGAGGGTGTCGTCGATCATGCTGTCCGGGCCGCAGACATAGACATGGCTGCCCAACGGCCGGGCCTGGAGGATGCGGCGGATGTCCATGCGCGCGTCCTGGCCTTGCACGTAGAGGTGCACCCGCTCGCCGTACCGGGCTTGCAGCTCCAGGCCCAGGGCGGTGTGCTCGGGGCCGCGCACGGCCAGGTGCAGCTCGAAGGTGGACTGCTTGGACTGCAGCTCTTCGAGTTGCGAATACACCGGTGTGATGCCCACGCCACCGGCGATGAACAGGTGCTGGCGGGCATGCTTGGCCAGCGGGAACAGGTTGGCCGGCTGCAGGATCTGCAACAGGTCGCCTTCGCTGACCTTGTCGTGCAGGTGGCGCGAGCCGCCACGGCCGTCGCTGACTCGGCGCACGGCGATCTGGTAGGCGCTGGAGTCATAGGGCGAGCTCATCAGCGAGTAGGCGTTGCGGTGGGTCTTGTCGCCATCCTCGAGGACCACCACCACATGGCTGCCGCCAGAGAAGGCAGGCAGATGCTTGCCGTCGGGAGAGGTCAGGGTGAAACGCTTGATCTCTGGCGTCATCTGCTCGATCCGGGCAACACGCACGCTCAGGGTGCCGTTATGGGTATTCATGTGTCGAGCTCCTCGGCAGGTGGCAGTTCGCCTGGGACTTCGCCATCGGCCTTGATGCCCTGGAAGGCGGCCAGGCGGCGGGAATAGTGGTCGCGCACCACCAGGTTGAGCTGGCAACCGGGGCAGGTGAACACGCGCTGGGTGACGTTCTCGGTGTAGGTGTCGCAATGGGCGCACCACACGCGGCGTACCAGGGTACCGCTGTGTTCGCGAAGCACTTCGTCGCGATTCAGGTCGACGGCATTGGCCGCTTGCATGGCGGTACCGATGAAGCTTTCCGAGCCACTGAGGTACAGGCGCGTGCCCATGTAGGCGTCGCTGAGCCTGTCGCGCAGGGCCTCGATCAAGGCCTGGTTGCTGCTGAACGCTTCGAGTTCGCCCACCTGCGCCGCTTGCAAGGCCTGCAGGTGGTTGTGCCCAGAGAAGGACTCGGTGGAGTAGAGCAGGGTGCTGTCGCGGCGTTGCGCAGGCGACATGTCCGCGATCAGGCGCAGCATGGCCGCGCCGCCGCTGCCCTGGCCCGCGATCAAGTGGCGCAGGCCACCTGCCATGGGGTGCAGCCGGTCGTAGACCGGACGGCTCTTGATGCCAGTGATAAGCATGGTGACACACCTCGTAAGCCATTACCCCGGCTGTGCCGGAAAGTAACGATGACGGCTGGTTTCGGGCTCAGGCAGGAGAGAAAGCAGAACTCATGCCATATTACCTATTGTTTTATATGTTTTATGTCGAAGGCCCATGCTGGGCGTTTTTCATCAGGTTGCTACTCGGGAAGGCATCGCTGGCGATGCCTCGTCAGGGCGCGCGGCGCACTTTTCGGGTGCGCCGCGCAGGTGCTCAGTGCTTGAACATGACGTGGCGCACGCAGGTGTAGTCTTCCAGGCCGTACATGGACATGTCCTTGCCGTAGCCCGACTGCTTCATGCCGCCGTGGGGCATTTCGCTGACCAGCATGAAGTGCGTGTTGACCCAGGTGCAGCCGTACTGCAGGCGCGCGGCCAGGCGGCTGGCGCGGCCGAGGTCGCGGGTCCACACCGAAGAGGCCAGGCCGTAGTCGGAGTCGTTGGCATAGGCCAGCGCCTGCGCTTCGTCGCTGAAGGGGGTGATGCTGACCACTGGGCCGAAGACTTCGCGCTGGACGATCTCGTCGTCCTGGCGGGCGTCGGCCAGCACCGTCGGCTCGAAGAAGAAGCCCGGCCCGTCGACACGCTTGCCACCGGTGACCACGCGGATGTGTGGCTGGGCCTTGGCGCGCTCGACGAAGCCTTCGACGCGCTCCAGGTGGTCGCGGGTGATCAATGGCCCCAGTTCGGTCTGTGGGTCGTCCTGCAGGCCCATGCGCAAGCTCGCCACCGCTTCGCCAAGCTTGCTGACGAAGCGGTCGTAGACGCCTTGCTGGACGTACAGTCGGCAGGCGGCGGTGCAGTCCTGGCCGGCGTTGTAGAAGCCGAAGGCGCGGATGCCCTCGACGGCTGCGTCGATGTCGGCGTCATCGAAGATCAACACCGGGGCCTTGCCGCCCAGCTCCATGTGGGTGCGCTTCACGCTGCTGGCGGTGCTGGAGATGATGCGTGCGCCGGTGGCGACGGAGCCGGTGAGGGACACCAGGCGAACCTTGGGATGGTTGACCAGCGGCTCGCCCACGCTCGGACCGCGGCCGAAGAGAATGTTGACGACGCCGGCGGGGAACAGCTCGGCCATGATCCGGGCCAGCGCCAGGGCGGTGAGCGGGGTCTGCTCGGAGGGCTTGAGCACCACGCAGTTGCCGGCAGCCAGGGCGGGGGCGAGCTTCCAGGCGACCATCATCAGCGGGTAGTTCCACGGCGCGATGGAGGCGACCACGCCGAGGGGGTCACGGCGGATCATCGAGGTATGCCCGGGCAGGTATTCGCCAGCGGCGGACCCCGACAGGCAGCGGCTGGCGCCGGCGAAGAAGCGGAAAACGTCGGCGATGGCCGGGATCTCGTCGTTCAGGGCGGCCTGGTAGGGCTTGCCGCAGTTCTGCGACTCCAGGCGGGCCAGCAGCTCGGCCTCGGCCTCGATACGCTCGGCCAGCTTGAGCAGCAGCAGCGCGCGTTCCTTGGGCGGGGTCTGCGACCAGCTGTCGAACGCCTGGTCGGCCGCCTGCACGGCAGCATCGACCTGGGCGCCGCTGGCCTCGGGGATGGTCACCAGCACCGTGCCCTCGGCGGGGTTGTACACGGGATAGGGGCTGCCTTGCCCATCGACCAACTGGCCGTTGATCAGGAGTTTGGTTTGCATGGCGTATTCCTTGGTCGGTCTCGTTGGTGGAAATCGCTGGACGCAGGCACAGCAGAAGCCACGGTGGCCTGTCGACACTGTAAACATATGAAACCATATCTTAAATTTAGAAGGTTGCCAACAGTACCCTGAAACGCCTTGTCGAGAGGTAGAATGGGCGATCAATCGGTATCGGAGGCCTTGCGCTTGGTTATAAGATACGGAACTGAACCTTTTGGCCGAGGCTCGCGCCACGCCAGGCAATGCTCGATAGGGAGAGGCAATGACTGCCCTGAATACTGCTCGTAATACCGCATTCATCCGGTTGCGCCAGGAAGGGCGTACCGATGAAGTGGCGCGCAAGTTGATGGAAGCCATCGAGCTCGGGTTGTTTGCCGAAGGGCAGCAACTGCCCAGCGAATCGGAATTGGCCCTGCAGCTCGGGGTCGCCACCGTCACGCTGCGCGAGGCCTTGGTGGTGCTGCGCCAGCGGGGGCTGATCGAAACGCGCCGCGGCCGCAACGGCGGCAGTTTCGTCTGCGCGCCGGTGGAGCTGCCCGAGGCGCTGCTGTTGCAGCGCCTGCGCGACATGAGCGGCCCGGACCTGCGTGACCTGGGCGACGAACAGACCGCCATCTCGGGCACCGCTGCGCGCCTTGCGGCCAAGCGCAGTTCGCCCGAGCAGCACGCGCGCATCGCCCAGCACATCGACATGCTCAGCCAGGCCGGCTCGCGGTTGGCACGCCATCGGGCCGATGCACGCTTCCACATCGAGGTGGCCGCCGCCGCCCAGTCGCTGCGCCTGACCAACGCCGAGATGCGCCTGCAGTCGGAGGTGGGCGAGCTGCTGTGGATGGAGGCGGCCGGCGGTGGCGATGTGACGGTGGTGGAGCAGGAGCACCGGGCGATCCTGCAGGCGCTGGTGGCGGGCGATGCGGTGTTGGCCGGGGCACTGGCCGAGGCGCATGTGAGCCGCGGCATCAAGCGCCTGATCAGCCTGCGCCTGGAGTTGCTGGCCGAGGCGGACGGGGGCTGAACGCCGCCGACCGGAAGCAGCGCGCCAGGCCTGGCGTGGTAATTGCGTCACAATGCCTTGACCCGAGGCGACCCATAACAAGAAAGCCGAACCTGCGTGAGGTAATACCATGTTTGCCCTGAGCGACAACGACCCCCTGGCCGCCTGCGCCCAGCAGTTGGACAGCACGCTGGAGACCATCTTCAGCCAGGTCCGCCAGTTGGTGGAGGAAACCCGCGAGCTCTGGGAGCGTGTCCTGGCCGAGGGGCGCCAGCCCGCCGCCAGGGACCTGGCCTCCCTGCGGCCGGCGATCGACCGGCAGTTGCTGGTCACCGGTGCCTTTGGCTGTGGCGGCGGGATCATCGTGGAACCCAATTGCCTGGCCGACCGGGAGATGCACCTGGAGTGGTGGTACCTGGCCGATGCCGGCAAGACCCTCCCGCTGCGGCCCAACTTCGACCGGCGCCGGGAAAACTACTACGACTACACCGCGATGCCCTGGTACAGCCGGCCGCGCGACACCGGCAAGAGCGTGGTGGAGGGGCCCTACGTGGACCTCTACGGCACCAACATGTACGTGCTGACGTTCACCATGCCGATTCTGGTGCAGGGCCGCTTCATCGGCGTGGCCGGGCTGGACCTGTCGCTGCACAACGTCGAGCGCCTGCTGGTGCGCAGCCTGATGCGCCTGGAACACGAGGCCGTGCTGATTTCCGCCGATGGCCGGGTGATTGCGTCCAACACCGCCAACTGGATGGTCGGCGACCTGGCCCTGACGCTGTTGAACACCATGCCCCTGGACGGGATTCGCCTGGCGTTGGCGGAATCCGAGGCGGGGTGGTCGCTGGTCCGGTTGCCGGCGTTGCGCAAGGTGGTGTGAGCATCGAGTGGTTTTGTCGCCCCCTCCCAGCGGGAGATCACCCAGTCTTAGGTTGACGCGGAGCCCTGTGGGGGTCGGCTTGCCGGCGATGGGGCGCGAAGCGGCCCCAAATGTCGGCTAAACAGCTTTAACTGACTGTACCCCTAGCGCCCCGGCGGATCGTACGCCGCCATGGCCAGCCTCGCCGCCAGGCGGGTGCGGCGGATCATGGACTTCTCGAGCTCCACGACGAGGTACACGAGCAACCCGGCGCCCACGACTTTCCCCCATTCCAGCAGCGTCAGGTCGGTAGAACCGAAGATCTCCTGCATGACCGGCGCATGGGTGAAGAACAGCTGCAACGGCACGCAGGCTGCGATGGCCAGCAGCAGGTAAGGGTTGCCGAGCAGGCCTTCGCGGTTGGTGACCGGCGCGATCAGGGCACGGGTATTGACCAGGTAGAACATTTCCGCGACGACCACGGCATTGACCGCCATGGTGCGGGCGGTCTCGACGCTGGCGCCTTCGCTCATCTGCCAGAGGAAAAGCCCCATCGCCCCGCACATCATCAGCACCGAGACCATCAGGATCCGCCACACGAAGAACCCCGACAGCAAAGGCTCCCTGGGCGCGCGCGGCGGGCGGGTCATGATGTCCCGCTCGGCCGGCTCGAAGGCCAGGGCCAGCCCCAGCGTGCTGGAGGTGACCATGTTGATCCACAGCACCTGCGCGGGCGTCAGCGGCAGGGCGAGTTCGAACAGGATGGCGGCGATCACCACCAGCGCTTCGCCGCCATTGGTGGGCAGCATGAACAGGATGAATTTCTTCAGGTTGTCGTAGACTGCCCGGCCCTCGCGCACGGCCGTGGCGAGGGTGGCGAAGTTGTCGTCGGCCAGCACCATGTCGGCGGCCTCCTTGGCCGCCTCGGAGCCCTTCAGGCCCATGGCGATGCCGACATCCGCGCGCTTGAGCGCAGGCGCATCGTTCACCCCGTCGCCGGTCATGGCGACGATCTGACCGTTGTCCTGCAGCGCGTTCACCAGGCGCAGCTTGTGCTCGGGGCTGGCGCGCGCGAACACGTCCACCTCCGTCACGACCTGGCGCAAGGTTTCGTCGCTCATCATCGCCACTTCGGCGCCGGTGAGGGTGGGCTTGCCGACGCCGATGGCCAGCTGGGCACCGATGGCTCGGGCGGTTTCGGCATGATCGCCGGTGATCATCTTCACCCGGATACCGGCGTGGTGGCATTCGCCGACTGCCCTGATCGCCTCCTCGCGCGGTGGGTCGACGATCCCGACCAGGGCCAGCAACGTGTACCCCGAGGCCATGTCCTGGTGGCCCAGGCTGCCCTCCTGCGGCGCCGAGCGTTTGCAGGCCAGGGCCAGCAGACGCAGGCCCTGGGCCGCCGTGCCGGTGGTCATGCGCCGCCAGTAGTCGACATCCAGCGGGTGCTCGCCATCGTGGTCGCGTTGCCGGTGACACATCTCGAGGATGCGCTCCGGGGCGCCCTTGACGAAGATCCAGGAGTGGCCCTCGCCGTCGAGGTGGTGGGTGGCCATGAAGCGGTGCTGCGATTCGAAGGGAATGGAATCCAGGCGGGTCCAGGCCGAGGGCTCGAAACCGGTCTTGCCGCCGAGCACCAGCAGGGCGCCTTCGGTGGGGTCGCCCTCGACCCGCCAGCAGTCGTCTTCATTGCGCAGGTGGGCGTCGTTGCACAGCACCCCGGCGCGGATCGCCAGGCCCAGGGCCGGGTAATCGCCAGGATCGACGATGCGCCCATCGATGCTGCAATCGCCGACCGGGGCATAGCCCACGCCGCCGACATCGAACACGTGGCCGGCGCACACGACGCGCTGCACGGTCATCTCGTTGCGGGTCAGCGTGCCGGTCTTGTCGGAACAGATCACGGTCACCGAGCCCAGGGTTTCCACGGCCGGCAGGTGGCGGATGATCGCCTTGCGCCGGGCCATGCGCTGTACCCCGAGGGCGAGCGTCACGGTCATGATCGCCGGCAGGCCCTCGGGGATCGCCGAAGCCGCCAGCGCCACGACCATCATGAACATTTCCGCCGGTGGATGGCCGCGCCATAGCGTGCCGATGACGAAGGTCGCGGCGGAGATGGCCAGGATGGTCACGGCCAGCACGCGCCCGAAGCGATCGACCTTGCGTAGCAGCGGGGTGGCCAGGCCGCGGATGTCGGCGAGCATCTGGTTGATCCGGCCCAGCTCCGTCGCCGCGCCGGTGCCGACGACGATCCCCCTGGCCTGGCCGTACACCACCACGGTGCCCGAATAGGCCATGCCGTGGCGGTCGCCCAGTGGCGCGTCGGCCTGGGCCACCTCGGTGTCCTTCTCCACCGGCAGGGACTCGCCCGTCAGCGCGGCTTCCTCGACGCGCAGTTCCTTGACCGCCACCAGGCGCAGGTCGGCGGGCACCCGGTCGCCGGAGGCCAGTACGACCAGGTCGCCCGGCACCAGCTCGGCGGCATCGATCTCTTGGGGGATGCCGTTGCGAATCACCATCGCATGCGGCGCGAGCATCGCCCTGATCGCCTGCAGGGCGCTTTCCGCCTTGCCTTCCTGGATGAAGCCGATGATGGCATTGATCACTACCGCGGCGAGCAGGACGCAGGTATCGACCCAGTGCTCGAGCAAGGCGGTGATCACCGCCGCAGCGATCATGACGTACAGCAAAACATTGTGGAATTGCGCCAGCAAGCGCAGCAATGGCCCGCGGCGCTTGGGTGGCAGCAGCCGGTTGGGCCCGTACAGCTCCAGGCGCCTGGCGACCTCGACGTCCTGCAAGCCCTCCGGCCCGGTGCGCAGCATCTGCTCGACCTCCGCGACCGAGAGTGCCTGCCAGGCAGGGGTAGCGTGGGCTGCGCAGGGATCGGAGGAGGGAAGATTCATAGGCTCGGGCCTTCTATGGGCTTCGGTAGCGGTGGCGGCATCCTGCCGCCAGGGCATGGCTTACAGGGTCACCAGCACATCGCACTGGGACGCGTTCAGGACATGCTTGGTGATGCTCCCGACCAAGAGTTCTTCCAGGGCGCTCTCGCCTTGCTTGCCCATCACGATGAGGTCGCAGTCCAGCTCCTGTTCCTGTTCGACGATACGCCAGGCCGGGTCGCCGTGCACGGCGACCTGGCGCGCCATGGGCAGGCCCGAGGCTTCGGCCAGGGCGGCGAGCTGTTCCTGGGCGTCCTTCCTGATCACGTTGCGGTAGTGGCTGAGGGTGTCGTTGTCGAGGTTGGCGAAGCGCATGCTGCCTTCGAACGGGGCCTCGTACACGTGCAGGAGGATGATCTCGGCCTGCGGGGCAATGGCCTTGGCCAGGGCGATCGAGCGCCGGGACGAAGGCGAGAAATCGACCGGCACCAGCAGGGTGCGGTAGTCGCGGCGCGGCAGTTGCTTGACCACCAGCATGGGGCAGGGCATGTGGCTGAGCAGCCGCTGTGCGGTCGAGCCCAGGAGCAGGCGGCGGGCCGTGCTCTCGCCTTTCGCTCCGCAGACCAGCAGGCTCGCCTGCTTTTCCTGCACGGCACGAATGATCTGGGGGATGACCGGGCCAGACATGACATGCGTGCCAGCGGCGACTTCATGTTGCTGGAACAGCCGCTCGCCCAGTTCGTGGAGCTTTTCCCTGCCGCTCTGGAGCACTTGCTCCAGCAGGTCGTCCTCTGGCGCGACCATCTGCCGGAGGCGCTCGAAGGGTGCGGGGTTCGCCACGAACAGCAGGTCCAGTGAGGCGTCCAGTGCCTTGCTCAGCAGTGCGGCGCGTTCTGCGCCATGGCGGGCAGGTGCGGACAGGTCGGTGGCGACTAGGATGTGGCTCAGCGACGACATAGCGATCTCCTTTGGCAGTGCGGGGCACCCGCCCGACCATCGTCTCGCGAACCCTGTCCGGCGTATTGACCTGTATCAAGAGACGCCCCCGTGGACGCGACCTTGTGTCGCGGTTGAATGGTCGCTCGTAGAAGGGCTTGAAAGGTGCTCCGACAATCCGCAGAATTCGATACGTAATTACATGGTACATACCACGGTACGAATCACAGGAGCGAACATGGCCCGGGGCGGGATCGACAAGGCAGCGGTACAGCAGGCACGGGAGGCGCTGCTGGCCCGGGGTGAGCACCCGAGCATCGATGCGGTGCGTATCGAGCTGGGCAATACCGGCTCGAAGACCACCATCCACCGCTACCTCAAGGAGCTGGACAGCCAGTCGCCATCGGCCCCGCTGGGCATGGCGGGCCTGAACGAGCAACTGGGGCGCCTGGTCGAGCAACTGGCTGAACAACTGCATGAACAAGCGCAGGCGCGCATCCACGAGGCCGAGGCGGTGTTCGCCGAACAACGGCAGCAGCTCGAGGCACAGTTACAGCTTGCCCAGCAGGCATTGGTGGCGGCGCACCAGCAGCAGCGGGTCCAGGCCAGTGCGCTGGCGGCCGAGTCCGAGAAGCTGGCGGCCACCCAGAGCACTCTGCAGCGCGAGCAATTGCGCAGCGCCAGCCTCAACCAGTCGCTGGGCGAGCTGCAGGTGCGCCTGGCCGACAAGGACGAGCAAGTTCGCTCGCTGGAAGAAAAGCACCGCCATGCCCGCGACGCCCAGGAGCAGTTGCAGCAGGGCATGCTCGCCAGGCAGGCCGAGCTGACCCAACTGCATCGCGACAATGAACGCCTGTTGGCCCAGACTCGCCAGCAGGCCACGCAGCGCACGCAGTTGGAGGAACAATTGGAGCAGCGCGACGCCCAGGTCCAGGGCTTGCGAGCGATCCTGGCCCAGGTCCAGGGCGCCAGCGAGCAGATGCGCCGGCAGTTGGAGCAGTTGCAAGGCATGCTGGATACCCGCACGGCGGCATTGGCAGCCTGCCAGGCGCGTCTTGACGCATTGCCAGGGGCGGGTTGATGCCGTCGGGCGTGGGGGCGGGCAGATGAATCAAACTTTGCACGGCCCAGGGGC